>JACPDV010000046.1 GCA_016183835.1 Armatimonadota bacterium | reverse complement strand
CACCGCCTTCGCCTTCTGTTTCGCCACCTGCCTCTACTTCCTGGTCCGCGGCACGGCGTTCGTCTACCTGGCGATGGCCCTCGCCCTGGGCATCGCCGTGCTGGCCGCACTGCCGCACATCGAGGACCACCGTCACCGCCTGCGCTGGGTGATCTACGGCGCGCTGCTGGGCGTGCTGGTGCCGCTGCTGGTGTTCGGCCTCCTGGCCCGTCCGCCGCACGGCTGACGCGGGCGGGATCCGCCGCATAATGCGGGTGTCTGCCGGAGTCGTACCATGGTCTACCGCATCTGCAAGATGTTCGAGGTCGAGAGCGGCCACATGCTCAGCAAGCACCCTGAGCGCTGCCGCTTTCCGCACGGCCACACCCGCAAGGTCGAGATCGTGCTCGAGGCCCGCGAGCTCGATGAGAACGACATGGTCGTCGACTTCAAGGCGCTCAAGCTGGCCGTGAGCGACTTCATCGACCGCTTCGACCATGCCATGTGCATCCACGTGAAGGACCCGATCTACGCGGAGATGGTGGCCCAGTACGGCGGCGAGGGCGGGCGGGTGATCCCCTACGAAGTGGAAGACCCGACCAGCGAGGTGATGGCGCGGCAGATCTTCGAGTACGTGACGCACCGGATGGAGGGCGGCGGCACGATCCGCAACGGCAACGGCGCCACCTACCACCTCCCGGCCACGTTGAGGGTCCGCTCGGTGCGCCTGTGGGAAACCACCAGCAGTTGGGCCGAGGTGATCGCGGAAGACTAGCCCTCGACCGCCCTCCGCAGGAACTCCCGCTCGGTGGCGAAGCTCAGCAGCTCGAGCCCCTCGGCCACGGAGCACCAGAAGACGCGGAAGCGCCGCGCGTCCTTGACCGTCCGCGGCAGCCGCCGAAAGCTCCCCAGCCCCATCCGCCAGTACCGCTCGCCGCGCACCACCCACTCGCCGCGCAGCACGAAGGTCACCGCCTGCTGCCCCAGATCCGCCTCCAACACCAGGTCGGCGAAACCCGTCTCCTCGGCCACCTCCCGCAGCGCGGCGCGCGCGGCGTCTTCGCCCGCATCGACGTGGCCCTTGGGCAGGCGGATCTCGTCGTTCTCACGTTTGTGGAGGAGGAGCACGCGGCCACCGTGGAGCACCACCCCGCCCGCGCTCTCGTAGCCCCTGGCCGTCGCCATGGTCAGCCGTCGTAGCGGCGGAGCACCAGCACCACGTTGTGCCCGCCGAAGGCGAAGGAGTTGCTCAGCCCGACGCGGATCGGCGCCTCACGCGCCTGGTTCGGCACGTAGTCGAGGTGGCACTCGGGGTCGGGCGCGGTGAAGTTGATGGTGGGCGGCACGAAGCCGTGGTGCAGCCCGAGCAGCGTGGCGGCGGCTTCGATGGCGCCCGCGGCGCCGATGGTGTGCCCGTGGGCCGACTTGGTGGAGCTGACCATCAGCTTCGCGGCATGCGGCCCGAAGACCGCCTCGATGGCCCGGCTCTCGACCACGTCGTTGATGGGCGTGGCGGTGCCGTGAGCGTTGATGTAGTCCACGTCGGTGGCGTTGAGCCCGGCGTCGGCGAGCGCCTTGGCCAGGGCCAGCTCCGGCCCGCGCTGCTGCGGGCGGGTGATGTGGGCAGCGTCGGAGCTCAGCCCGACCCCGGCCAGCTCACCGTAGATCCGCGCCCCGCGTGCGCGCGCATGGGCCTCGCTCTCGAGCACGAGCACGGCCGCGCCCTCGCCCATCACGAACCCGTCGCGCTCCTGGTCGAACGGCCGGCTGGCCGTTTCGGGCGCATCGTTGCGCTTGGACATCACCGGCAGCGCGTCCCAGGCGGCCATCAGGGCGTAGCTCGGAAACGACTCGGTGCCGCCGGTGAGGAACGCGTCGGCCACGCCGGCGCGGATCATCTGCAGTGCCTGCGCCAGCGCCACGGCGGAGGAAGCGCACGCGGCGACCGCCATGCTCGACGGCCCTTGGCACTGGTAGAGCATCGAGAGATGCCCGCTGGGCGCGTTGTACATGCACTTTGGGATGGTCGTGGGCCGCGGCTTGCGGTGGTTGACGGCGACCTCGGCGAGGGCCTCGCTGTGCGCCACGGAGGGCCCCATGCCGGTGCCCATCACGACGCCGCAGCGATCCTCCTCACCTGTGGTGTCGAAGCCGCTGTCGGCCACGGCCTCGGCCGCGGCGGCGATGGCCAGGAGCGACTGCCGGTCGAGGAGGCGCTGCTCGTTGACGGGGAGATAGGGGTCGAACGACAGGTCCCTGACCTCGGCGCCCACCTGCGTGTTGAACCAGGATGGGTCGTAGGCGGTGATGCGGCTGGTGCCCGAGCGGCCCTCGCGCAGGGCTCCCAGGAACTCGGCCTGGTTGCGGCCGATGGCACAGACGACGCCCAAGCCGGTGACCACGGCGCGGACCGGGCCGCCCCGGGCAGACCCGTCGGAGGAACTAGGCATCCGAACGCTCGGCGGCCAGCTTCGTCACCAGCGCCACCACGTCCCCCACGGTCTTGGCCTTCTGCAGATCGAGTGCGTCCTGCGGCACGTCGATGCCGAACCGGTCCTCGATCTCGTAGATGATGTCGATGGCGTCCAGGGAGTCGATACCCAGCTCCTGGAAGCTCCGCTCCGGCGTGACTTCGGTGACGTCCAGACCCTTGTATTCGGCGATGATCTGCAAGACGTCCGCGACCAAGTCCATCCTGAAGGCTCCCAGAGCCGAACCCCGCGATCTCGGCCGGCCGCAACGGGCGAGAGTATACCGGAGCACCCGACGGGTGCCGCACGGCGATTGCGAAGGGCCCGCCTCGCCCACCGGCACCGTCGAGGGCTGGGCCGACAACTCGAGCTGGGCCGACCTCACGGTCGACTACCGGCGCGACACCACCCGCCCGCACGGCGGCGCCGCCTGCCAGCGGGTGCGCTGCTCCCGGCTCGCCTACGGCGCCGTGCAGATCATCCCTACGGTCGGCGTGCCACTGGTCAAAGGCCGCCTCTACCGCGTCTCGGCCTGGCTCCGGGGCGACGTCGGCCGGGTCGCCGTGCAGCTCCGCCTGGCACCCGCGCCGTACACCATCTACATCGAGCGGAGCGTGCTGGTCGGGCCTGACTGGCGCCGCGCGGAGTACCTCTGGAGCGCGTCGGCGGATGACCCCAACGCCCGCCTCATGCTCCGCTTCGACCAGGAGGGCACCCTCTGGATGGACGACGTCGCCGTGGACGAGATGTCGCCCGAAGAGATGGCCCGGTCCGCCCCGCCGCCCGCAGCCGGCAACCTGCTGCACAACGGCGACGGCGACCTGGGCGCCGCCCACTGGCTCCTCAACCATCCCTGCGACGCCTGGACCGAGGCCGCCCTCACCACCGAGCCGGGCGACCGCGGACCGTGCCTCAAGCTGGCCGTGCCCGAGGGGCTCAGCGTCGGGCTGTCGAGCGACGCCGTGTCCATCTCGCCCGGCAGGCCGGTCCACATCGGCTGCCGCCTGCGCGCGGACAAGCCCGTCGCCGTCACATTGAGCAGCCGGCGCGCCACGGTGCGGGCGCAGGTGACCGGGGAGTGGCAGGCCTTCCAGGCCGACGGCACCGAGTCACTTGGGCCGGAGCCCTACGACCACCTCAGCCTGTGGCTGCAGGGGCCGGCGACCCTCTGGCTCGACGACGCGCAGCTCCGGCAGGACGGCCGGTCGAGCGGCGAGCGCCCACGGGCCGTGCTCATCGCCGACCGACACCCGTTCTCACTCTACCACGACGGCGAAACGCCCCGGCTGCACCTCCTCACGAGCGCGCCGCGGGGCGGGATGACGGTGAGCTGGGGGCTGGCGGACTTCTGGGGCAAGGCGGTGCGCTCCGGGAGCGTGAAGCTGGAAGCCGGGCGCTCGGACCGGGTGGTGGACGTGGGCCGGCTGCCGCGCGGCTGGTACCTGGCGCGCACCCGTTGGCAGGATCAGGGCCGGGAGTGGCGCGGCGAAACGCTGTTCTGCATCCTCCCGCCGCCCGAGCGGAAGGGCGACGTGGCCGGCTCGCCGTTCGGCGCGCACTTCGCGGTGGACCCGACCAGCCTGCGCCTCGCCCGCGCCGTGGGCTGCCGCTGGCTCCGGCTGCACCCGCCCAACCACACCAAGTGGCGCGTGGTGGAACCGCGCCAGGGCGAGTGGGCTTGGCGCGACGAGCCGCTCCGCATCGCCCGTGAAGCCGGCCTCGAGCTGGTCGGCTCCCTCGACCGCATCCCGCGCTGGGCCTCGACCGCGCCGGAGGGCACACCGGACTACTTCTACACCGGCTGGTCCGCCTGGCTTCCGCGCGACTGGGCCGAGTGGGAGACCTACGTCGCGGCCACGGTCCGGCGCTACAAGCCGGACATCCACGTCTGGGAGGTGTGGAACGAGCCGAACCTGGACGATTGGCTGATCCCGCGGCCGGGCGGCACGCGCGCCGCGGCCTACCTGGAGCCCCTGCAGCACACCACGCCGGTGGTGCGGCGGGAAGATCCCACGGCGACGGTGATCGGCGGAGTGATCGCCGGGCCGATCACGGAGCGCTCACCGGCCCGGCCCTTCACCGACGAGCTGCTGGCTTCCGGCGGGCTGGACATGATGGACATGTTGAGCTTCCACGAGTACATCGCGCGCTCCGTGGACGAGGGCGGCGAGCCGCTGCCGGTCTGGCTCGGGCGGCTGCGCGGCCAGATGCGGGCGCTGGGCAAGGAGTTGCCTATCCTCAACAGCGAGGGCGGGTATGCCAACCCGGGCACCGCGCTGGCGGACCGGCCGTGCCCCACGGGGTTCGTCTCGCCACCCTTGATGGCGCGCTGGCTGGTGCGGCAGCATGTGGCGCAGCTTGCCTGTGGCGTGCGGCAGTTCTTCTTCTACAACTTCTTCATCGATGGCTCTCCGGTGGTGCGGGAGTGGGAGGGCTTCGTCGAGGGCGACGGCCAGCCACTGGATGCACCACTTCCGCTCGCCGCGCGGGCCGCTGACCGTGGCGTGGACAAGGACCGGCACGTCGCGCACGGTCCGCATCCCGGGCGTCCGCGCGGCGTGGGATCTGATGGGCAAGGACGTGTCGGTGCCGCGGGATGGGCGGTGGAAGATCGTCGACGCGCCGGTGTATCTTCTCGGCCGCAAGTAGCCAGCGCTCCTCCCCCTGCGCAGCGGGGGGAGGCCGGGAGGGGGGGCCTGCAACCCGCGACACCGCACCGTCCGGCCCCCACCCCGGCACTCCCCCGCTGCGCAGGGGAGGGAGCCGAAGCCCTGCCTCAGTCCGCCAATTGCACGTAGATCGGCTCCGGGCTGAGCGCGAACCCGGCCGCCCGGTGCACGTCCAGCTCCTGCCCCATCAGGTCCCATGCCCCCACGGCGTGCGGGATGGGCAGATCGACGGAAGTGCCCGTCTTCGACCAGACCACTGCCGCCGGCCCGCGCGGCGTGGTGAACCGGTGCATCCAGACATCCGGCCGCGGGCGGTCGGTGCGCTCGTACTTTGCCCCGTCCAAGATCCAGGTCATCACGCCGTACGCCGCCATGATCGGCCGCGGCTGGCCATCACCTTCGATGAACCCGTCCCACGCCTTGGTCATCGGGCAGCCGCTCAACATGCAGTTGTAGAAGAAGAAGCGCGACACGCCCGCGGCGATCTGCTCCACGTAGAGCTTGACCACCATCCTGGCCATCACCTCGGCGGGAATGGGATCGAAGTTGTCGGGCGCGGGGACGCGGTAGGTCAGCGCCGAGCCGGGGTTGTAGAAGCCGCCCTCGCTGTTGACGATGGGCAGCAGGCGGCCCTTGTCGCGCATCTTGGTCCGAATCCGCTCGACCGCCTGCGTGGCCGTCTCCGGCTGCTCCTCCAGGGGGGTGAGATCCGCCGAGCTGTAGTAGTAGTGGTAGCTCAGGATGTCCATGTACTGCAGCGCGCCGAGCTCGAGCAGCTCGTCGGCGAACTGCCCGCCGTCGGTGCCGGCGACAAAGAAGCCCGAGACGCAGCCGCCCATCACCTGCGCGCCGGGATCCATACGCTTGATCACGGGGTAGGTGTGCTTGAGATACTCGAAGTGGTTCTGCGCGCGTGATGGACCCTCCGGCCGCGACGTCCACCACTTGAGGTCCGGCTCATTCTGCACCTCCCAGACCTGGACCCGCCCCCTGTAGTGCTCGACGGTCTTGGCGACGTAGTTCTCCCAGGCAGCCCAGTACTCCGGCGTGCCGCCGGCGGTGATCCACTTCGGTGCGCCTTCGAGCACGCCGCAGAGCTTCAGCCCCCAGCCCACCAGCGTGTCCACGCGATCGTCGGCCCACTTGAACTTGCCCTGCTCGGGCTCGACGCTGTCCCAGGTGCCGTAGCTCGGCGGCCAGAGGCGCAGCCACTTCGCGCCCATCGAGCGGACCATCGCGCCGTAGAGTGGTGTGGGCTGGAAGTGTCCGGCGAACGGCGAGTCGTCCGCCGCCACGGCCCGGCCGGCCGGCGGGAGGATGCAGAAGGTCGACTCCTCGCGCCGGCGCCGCGGACCATCGGGCCACTCGACCGTGGTGCGAAACCAGCCGCGGGGGAGGTCGGCCACCGGGAGGAGCTGCTCCTTCCGCCCGGCGCCCGGCGTCACCGCGCCGCTCCGCACCACGCGGCCCCAGTAGTCGGTGATGCGCCACGCCAGCGGCGTGCCGGCGAGCCCGTCGGGGATGGAGCTGGTCAGGCGCAGGTTGAGCGGCTCACCGTCGTGGTAGAGGCTGACGGGGTGCCGGTCGGGGATCAGCGCCGCGCGCGGGCGCGGCACGTCGGCGGTCTGGCCGTCCTGCCGCAGGACCACGTCGTCCAGCAAGAAGCCCACCGGACCGCGAATGTGGATGTGCACGTACGCCTCGCGCGGCGCGGGTGAGAAGCCCACCGTACCGTCCATCTCGAGCGTCTGCCACTCCCCGGTGAGCTGCGGCCACGCATCGCAGTGAGAGTACTCGACGTGCTGTGCGTCCATCCACACGGCGCCGATCTTGGCTGGCACCGGCCTGTCCGACTTGATGCGCAGCGACAGGTGGATCGGCCGGCCCGGCGTGACCGGCACGCCTTCGCTGTTGATGGCGATCTCGGCGGTGGGGCCGGCGGGAGAGACCTTGAGGCACGGCCCGTGGTCGCCCGGCTCGACGGTGGCGCCGGGGTCGACCACGTTGTCCCAGCCGATGCGCGTGGCCCAGTCGGCGAGCCCGAGGTCGAAGTCGCCGTTCGACAGCAGGTTGCCCGCGTCCGGCGGCGCGACCAGACCGGCCTGCGCGGGATCCACTTCCTCCACGCTCACATCGTCGAGCCACACCGAGCCGAGGTCGCCCCAGCGGATCATGAACCGGGCGTCGGGATCGTCCAGACCTGCGGTCCAGAGCCACTCGACGAGCCGCCACTCGTCGCCGGTGAGGACCGTCTGCCCCGTGTAGGTCGTGTACGGCGCCGCCGCCTTGCGGAAGAAGACGGTCACGCCGGTGGTGGTCCGCCCCCGGACCCACGCCCGCACCCGGTAGGTCCTGCCCTTGACCAGCGGCATGGCGAGCGGCTGGTTCATGGCGACCTGCACGTTGCCGAACCCGATCCACGACTTGCGCTTGGGCGTGATGTAGCCCATGCTGTGGAGCGTCACCTTCCAGCAGGCCTGCCCGCCGTGCGGCCGGTCGGCGTCGCGGGCGAAGGAGACGTCCTTGCCGCCCCAACTGCTGTAGGTGTCGTTGACCCATCCGGCGGGCACGCCGGTGGCGGGGAACTCCTCCTCGAAGCCGCTCTGGAAGATCACCGCCGCCTGGCTCGCCGCGGCCAGCAGGCCCACTGTCCACCAGCACCGCTGCACACGTCCCTTCACGCCGCGTCTCCCGCGTTCGCGCGGCTGGTTGGCCGGCCGCGGCTTGGCTCCTCTCCGCCAGCGCTTACGTCGTGCGGGGGGCCGGGCTACAATGCCCGCAGACCGGAGTGCCGCATGACGTCTCGTGGACGTGTCGCGCGGGTCGGCTGGGTGGTCGTGGGGGCAGGCATCGCGGGCATGCTCCTGGCCTGCAGCGGGCTGCGGAGCAACGCACCCTTCGGAGCGCCGGTGGTGATCGGGTTCCCCGTCTCGCTCACCGGCAGGTTCGCGCCCATCGGCCAGGGCGCGCTCAATGCGGCCCGGCTGTTCGAGCAGTGGGTCAACAGCACCGGCGGGCTCCGGCTCACTCCGGACGGCGGCGGGCGGCCGGTGCAGATCCTCAGTGCCGACGATCAGAGCAACACCACCGTCGCCACGCAGCTCTTCGAGCGGATGGTCACCGTCGACCGCGCGGACTTCATGTTCGCCGGCTACTCCAGCGGCACCACGCTCGCCCAGGCGCCGCTGGCCGAGCAGCACGGCGCACTCACCTTCGCCTGGGGCGCCTCCGCCGACGAGATCTGGGGCGGCGGCAACCACTTCGTGGTGGGCGTGATCACCCCGGCCTCGCAGTACAACCTGGCGCTCCTCGACGCCCTGACCACCGTCGACCCGCGCCCGCAGCGCCTCGCGCTGCTCTACCAGGACGACTCCTTCGCCCGGGCCGTGGTCCAGGGCACGGTCGCCGCCGCGCCCGCGCGCGGCATGCAGATCGTCTACCAGGCTCAGTATCCCACCACCCCCACCGATCTCACACCATTCCTCCAGGCGGCGCAGGCGGCGAACCCCGACGCGCTGTTCGTGGAGGGGCACCTGGCCGACGCCGAGCTGACCGCCCAAAACGCCGCCGCCCTGCCCTTCAACGCGCCGTTGATGAGCTACGGCTCCGCCGCCGCCACGGCCACCTGGATCAGCGACCTCGGCGCCGCCGCCAACCACACGGTCGCCACCTCCCAGTGGGAACCCAACCTGGCGCTCAGCCCGGCGCTGTTCGACGACCCGCGCTGGCAAGGGCCCCGGTTCACCCCGCAGCAGTGGCGCGACTGGTACTTCGCGGCCTATGACACGGAGCCCGACTTCCGGGCGATGGCCGCCTTCGCTGGCGGCCTGGCCCTCCGCGCCGCCATCGAGCGCGCCGGGAGCTTCGGCCCCACGGCCGTCCGGCAGGCGCTGGTCAACCTCGACATGCTCTCGTCGTGGGGGGAGTTCGACATCGATGCCACGCTCCGGCAGACGGGTCACGGCATGGTGGCGATCCAGTGGCAGAACGGCGCCAAGCAGATCATCGCCCCGCCCGGCGAAGCCACGGCGCCGATCGTCTTCCCCCGACCCTGATCGCTCCTGCGGACCGGCACCGCTTACCGGAGTGCCAACACAGAGGACGCAGAGCCCAGCCGGGGGAGCCGGATCACACTTTGGTCCGGATTCTGTGCTCCCTGTGACTCTGTGTTGAGCACTCCGGGTTGCTCACTCGTCCATTTCGAGCAAGTCGTCCTCGCCGAGGTCGCCCAGCGGGTCGAGCCACTGGTCGAAGATCCCCCGCACCTGCCGCGCCGGGAGCCGCTTCCCGGTCAGCCGCCCGTGCAGCCGCGCGAGGCTCCGCCGCCCGGCCACGCGCGCGGTCAGGCACAGGTTGAGCAGGTCGATCACCGCAAACGAGGTGGCCGGGAGCAGCTCCTCGATGTCGGGCTCGGCCACCTCCAGCAGCGTGCGGAGGTGAGCCAGCCGCGGGTCGTCGGGCGCCAGATCGGCGGTGCCGCGGCCCACCTTGTCGCGCGCCTCGGACCGGCGCAGCGCGCGCAGGAGCTCGCCCACCCCGGCCCGCGCCACCGCCTCCAGCTCTGCCACCGGCCGGAGCGGGACCAATTCGCCGAGCACCAGCCGGCAGTCCGGACAGACCGGCGCCTCGGCCAGGGCCTGCCGCAGGTCGCTCCGCCGGCACTGCTTTCCGCGCTCGCGGCGCAGCTCCTCGGCCACCGCCGCGGCGGCCACGCCGGCGTCCAGGTCGAGCCGTGACAGGTTGAGCAGGACCCGCATCGGTGGGCTGGTGCGGAACCGGTCGTAGGGCTCAAACCGGGCGGCGTGATGCACCTCGGCGTGCCAGTCGCCGTAGGCTGCGGCGTAGCTCCGCTGCCAGGCGGCCGCGTCGGCCAGGAGCTCCGCCGCGCCGAAGGCCACCGCGTCGCCCGCGGCCAGCCTGCCCAGCAGCGACTCACGCCCCTCGCCAAGCGGGTGGCGGGCCGGCAGCGCAGCCGAGGTGAGGTATTCGTACGCCGCGACCAGGGCCCGCCCGCGACCGGTGGCGAACTCGCGAAGCCGGCCGAACCGCCCCAGGGTCTCCCCCACCCAGCCCTCCGCCCGGCGCGCCCGGTGCTCGGCCACGGGCAGCAGGCCATCGGGCGCCAGCCGGCCCGGCTCCACGGCCGCCGCCAGCCCCTCCACCCCCTCGCCCACCGCCGCGGACTCGCGCCAGGCGATGCGCTCGTGCCCCAGCGCACCGGCGCACGCCTCCATCGCGCCGCGCACGGCACGCAGGTCCACCGCCACCGCCTCGCGCCAGCGCAGGAGCCGCTCGTAGAACTCCTGCTGCGCGGCGGCGTCGAGCGGCGGGAGCGGACCGCCCAGCGCCGCCTCACTCAGCTCGGCCAGCGCCTGCCAACCTTCCGGCGCCATCACCGGGGCAGGCTCCACCGCCGACACCACCGCGCGCAGCGGCGCCGCCGCGCGCACCGGTCGGCCGGAGTCGTCGCGCCCCACCAGGTAGCCGCAGCGCAGGAGCGCGCCCACCAGCACCCGCGCCTGCTCGTCCACCAGCCCCCATTCAGACTTGGCCAGGTGCGCCTCCACCGCCGCCAGCGGTACCGCCCGCGCCGGCAGCATGGAGAGAACCGCCCCGGCCAGCTCCGCGCACTCGACCTTCAGCCTGTATTCGCCCCGCCCGCCGGCGGCCACGCCGAGCGGCACCGCCAGGTCCTCGATGGCCGCCGCCAGGACCGATGCCGGCGACACCACCGCCTCGCCCGGCACGATCAGCCCGATCAGCAGGTCGTCGGACACCCCCGCCGTGACCAGCCGGCGCCGTGGCTCGACACCCACGAAGCGCGGGAAGACCCGCTCCAGCCTGGCGCCGACGATGGCCGCCGCGGTGCGCCGCCAGCCGCCCGGGGGCACCTCGGTGCGGCCGGCGGCGCTCAGCACGACGCCCTCGGCGTAGCGCCGGCCCAGCAGCTCGCTGAGCGCCGCGGCACGCGCGTCGGCGTGCTCGTCCAGGCGCTCGCGCAGCGCCCGCCCGCGCTCATCGGCCGCCAGCGTGGGGTCCTGTCGCAGCAGCTCCAGCGCCGCCAGGCTGACCCACTCACTCCGCTCCTCGGCGGTCTCCTCGCGCGGCACCCAGGCGGCGAGCGCCTGCTTCCAGCGGTCGTCGCGCACCGGCCGCAGGGCCGCGGCGAAGGCCTCTTCCTGCCGCCCGGCCCGCTGCGGCTCCGCCAGGAAGAGGTAGGCACACTCCGCCAGGTCCGGCCCTGCCAGGAGCGCCGCCAGGTTCTCCAGCTCATGGCTCGAGACGCTGGTCAGGTCGCGCATGGCGACGAAGATCGAGCGCGGGGTGTTGCGCCACACCACCTCCGCGCTGTGCGGGTGGAGCGCGGCGGCGAGCGGGAAGCTCTCGTCGCGACAGGCCCCCACCCCCACCGCGGTGAGGCGGCCGTCGCCCACGGTCAGCGTGGCCTCCAGCGCGCGGGCGCGGCGGCGGAGGACCTCGTTCACGTCGAAGTCCAGGTCCACGCTGTAGACGTCCTGCAGCCGCCCGGGCCGCCGCTCCACGGTGACGTACGAGCCACGGGTTCTGAACAGCTCGAGCAGCTCGCCCACCCGCCCCGCGCGCCCCGCGTGCGCCGGCTCGAGCGCCGCGGCCAGATCGCGCACCCCGCGCTCCAGGCCGCTCAGGCGCAAGACCAGGAGCAGCTTGATCAGCCGCATCGCCAGCGGATCGGGCTCCTCCAGCAGGCTGGGGAGATGCCGCTCGTACCACGCGGCCACCACTTCGCGATAGCGGTGCAGCTCCACATGGTGGGTCAGGTCGCGGGCGAAGTGGTCCCACAGCTCGTCGGGCGTGATCAGCGCCGTGGCGGGCCGCGACAGAACGCCCTCGGCCAGCTCGTCGCCCCTCACTCGGGCTTGCGCGAACTCGATGATGCTGCGCGTCCGCGCCAGGAAGCGCTCGGCCGATGCCTCGAGGCAGGCGAAGGTCAGCGGATGGAGCGGGTAGACGTCGCGCAGCTTGGCGGCCGAAAGGTCAGCCTGCCGCTCCCCGCCAGTCCAGGCGCGGACGGCGGCCTCCACGGCCGCTTCGAGCGTCGCCGGGTCGCGGCGCGGCAGCACCGTGCGCGACAGGACCTCGCGTGCCGCGGCGAGGGGGAGCACCAGGCGGGTCTCGTAGCGGTCCTTGATCTGGCGGAGCGTGTAGTGCTCGATGTCGCCGACGTCCTCGATCTGCCGTTGCAGCGCCGCCACGACCCACAGTGGCGATGTCTCCGCGCGCTGGCCGAGGAACTGCAGGAAGCCGGCGTCGCGATGCAGCCCCTGCCGCTCGCGGCTGCTGAGGAACACCTGCAGCTCGTCGAGCAGCAGGACCACGCCACCCAGGCCCGCCTCGGTGACCACGTCGACCAGCCGGCCGAGCCGCTCCACGCGGGACTGCACGAAGCGCAGCGGCAGCCCCCGCTCGCGCACCAGCCGCTCCGCCGCCTCGGCCGCGCGCTCCGGCGATGTCTCGCTGAGCGCCTCCCAGTCGCCGCCGGCCAGGCCGTCCAGCTCGTGGCGGTAGCGGTCGAGCAAGTGCTCGCGCGCGACGGCAACCACGTGCGGCGCCTCGGCCAGCGGCACGTGGCGGCCGGTGCGCAGCCGAAACGCCTCGGCGGCGGCCTCGAACACCAGCTCTTCGAGATCCTCGGCGGGGCCCTGCTCGTCGAGCGGCAGCGGCACCACCAGCCGCTCACGGAGCGCCCCGAGCGCGGGCGCCAGGCCGGCCAGCTCCGGGTGGCTGTCGAGCAGCGCCTGGCGCATCGGCGCCGACTCGGCGACCTGGGCGAGCACCGCCAGAAGGTGTGACTTGCCCGAGCCGTAGAGCCCGCTCACGAACCAGCCGCCGCCGGAGCCGGCCAGCCCGGCCAGGAGCGCGCGAGCCACCCGCCGGGTGCGGCCGTCGGTCAGGAACCAGCGTTCCACCATGTCGCGCCGCTCCGCCTCGGGCAGGTCCCGAACGCGGCCGAGCTGCACCACTGTGGGCACGTCGGCCACGCTGACCACGTCGCCCACGCAGCGGATGTCGCCCACCGGCTCCCGCCGTCGAGCCGGCCTGCGCGACCGCGCGGCGGGCGGCTGCCGGACCCACTCCTCGTAGTCAGGGTTGGCGCTGCAGAAGCCGGCGGCGGCGTTTGGCGCGGCCTCCTCCGCCACCACGCGCTGCTCGATGGCGTCCGCGAGCGCCTGCCACGCGACGTCCGCGCCCAGCGTGGTGATCGCCGCCGTTTCGGCCAGGAGCGGCCCGCTGCGCTTGAGGAGCCGGTTGACGCGCCGGGTGAGCAGGCTCTGAAGGCGGTCGGACAGCTCTCGCGGCGCGGCGTGGTCGGCGCCGGCGAGGAGCACTTCCACCGCGGCGGGCAGGACCGCGAAGGCGAGCACCATGGCGCCGGCTTCGGCGGCCACGTCGCGCAGCGCCTCGACGGCCAGCTCCGCGCCGCCGGCGTCGAACGGCGTGAGCCCGGGCTGGGCGGCGAGCACGATGTGGCAGGGCAGCGTGTCCAACAGCGATCTCAACGGTGTGTTTCGACACCCGCCGCGGCCTCCCTGTGGCGCGGCCCGGGAGTTGCGGCTACAATGCAGGGGGGCCGGAGCCGTGGCCGTGGACTCTAAGCGCGAGGAGCTGCACGAAACCGTGGGTGTGCCGGACCCGCTCCCCAGCGAGGCTCAGGGACCGTCACGCGGTCTGGCGGGCCTGCCCGAGTCCCTGCTCCCCCTGCCCACCACCTCACAGCTCGGCAGCGAGGGCACGTCGCAAGTCGGCGCGACCATCCTGGCGGCGACCGTCCTGACCGGGGCCATCGGCACGGCGTCGATCCTGCCCGGCGGGCCACCGATGGCCGCGCTGCTGGTGCTCGGCGTGCTGCTCTGGCTGGCCTGGCGGCGGGTGCGGCCGCGGATCGAATCCAGGCGCCTGGACCGCGTCCGCGAGCGGCACCGGCGCGAGCTGGTCAGCCGCCGCGCGCGGCACGTCTCGGACCAGGCGATCTCGCCCGCTCCGGCGGCCGATGAGGAACTCGGCATCTCACCGGCGGAGCCGTGAGGCGGAGCACGAGCAGCCTGGCAGAGGCGTTCCTGGTGTGCCACCCGCAGCTTGTCTGCCAGTGCGGAGATAGGCGTCGCACGGCAGGCACCCGGTAGGGGCGCACGGCGTGCGCCCACAGGCCGGGACGGAGCATGGAGCCGGCCAGCCAGAGGCACCGGATCGGGCGCACGCCGTGCGCCCCTACCTGTGCCGGTGCCCGCCGCACTTCCAGACGTTCACTCGGCCTCAGAGGCCCAGCGCACGCAGCTCCTGCGCCGCCTCGTCGGCAGCCTCAAGCGCGTCGGCTTCGGCGGTCAGTCGACGGCGTTCGGCGTCCAGGGCCTCGTCGTCGGCCAACGGGTCAAGCGGCTTGAAGGCCTGCTCCGCACGCAGCGCGGCGGCGAGAGCCTCCAGGTCGAGGCGGTAGACCGCAAACTCGTCCAGCAGCGAGTGCCGGGCATCGATCTGGCGTTGAAGGACGGCGGCAGCGGAGTCGTACAGCGCGACCCGGTCCTGGAAGCGGGACTCCGCGAGCTTGGCGCGCGCCTCCATCACGACGGCCAACTGGCGGTTGAGGGTGCCCACTTGGATCAACAAGGGGCGAGCGCGGCGGTCGCAGTCCAGGATGCGCTCGCCGAGGGCGGGATCTCCGCCGCCGAGTGAACGCGTTCGCGCGAGTCGGGCTTCACGGGCCGCTCCCCGGGCGAGTTCTGCACGGAAAAGGCCCCGCACGACGAGCACCGTAGGTGCGAGGCACCACAAGGCGTGCAGCGCAACCCGGCCACCGGTCCAAACGCGATCCGTCCCGATCTCCGCGAGGAAGATCGCAAGGCCCAGGACCAATGACCCCAGAAGGACTACCACCGTGACAGTCAGTACCTCTTGCAGCAGCGTGCTCGGGCTGAAACCCAGCGGAACGCCGTCCGGGTCCAGCCTGCTGCCGCACTTGCCACATCGACGCTCGGCGCCACGAAGCGAGTCCGGAACCGCGTCAGCAGCCTCCTGCTCGGTGGACAGATACGCAGGCACCGAAGCGCCGCAGTACGGACAGGGCACCGTCGCAGGGAAGGTGTCGCGGAGGCGTGACGACCAGAACACCGAAGCACCCAGATCGGAGTCCACGGGTTCGCGACCACCGCTACGTATCTGACGCATCCCTCGCCCCCAGAGCGCTGTGTACCTGCCGGACCCACCGCGCCCTTCGGCACCGACCATCGGTCGTGTTGAGATCGGCACGGAGACCTGCGTTGGCTCAGTTCTACAACCGCTGCACAAGCTCCTCTACCGGCGTCGCCGTCCACAGACTCACCTTCTTGAGGATGTCCGCAAGGGTTCCCTTCGCGACAATGCGATGCATGGGCACCGTGACCACGTGCCGGCCGTGGTCCGTATCCAAGGCATACTGCGCGTGCGACCCGCGAACCCGCACCTGAACGTAGCCCAGCCGTTCCAGCAGCGCCGCCAACTGGCGATTGCTGACCTCAGGCAGCCGCGGCACGAGCGACCTTCAGTTCCGAGAGCAGTAGCACCTCCGGCAGCTCCGGCGCATCCTCATAGTGGAGTTCCACAGCCTCTCGCAGATTGGCTGCGAGCTCGTCCAACGTCCGCCCCTGCGTGAAGATGTCCTCGCCAATCGCTCGCGCGCACCAGAACTCCCCGTCGTTGTACGCCTCGACTTTGAGCAGCATAGGACCCTCCCGGGCTGTCCCCAGCCTCAGTGCGCCCCCGGCTTCGCCCGCCGCAGCTCGGCCTCGTCGCGCGGCGTCTGGGTGTCGGGCGGATGGCCGTCCCACGCCGGCGCCGGGTCCTGGTGGAACTGCGTGTCCCAGTCGGGCGGCGTGCCGATGTCGCCCCGCTCCCAGTGCGCCAGCTTGGCGATCCGGCCCCAGTTCGCCTCGTCCGTGTAGGTCGCCATGTCGCGCACGAAGCCGGCCGGGAACTGCCAGTAGATGCGCTCCAGCGTGGTCTCGGTGATGTGGTTGTCGAGCGTCTCGCCGGGCAGCAGCGTGGCGTCCAGCATGACGAAGATGTTGCGCGGGTCGCAGGCGCGCAGGACCCGGTGATCGCGCTCCCACCACCGCAGGATCAGCTCGCTCCAGCGGACCAGTTGCGCCTCGTCCCGGCAGCCCGCCTTCGTCGCCTCGAGGTTGAAGATCCGCTGCCACAGCTCGGTCGTCGGCCGGTCCACCAGCACCTGGTAGAGCAGGCGCCGCTTGAACGCATCGTCGATAATGTCGTCTTTGTTGAGGTTGGTGGAGAGGAACAGCCGCTGCTTGTAGGGCGCCCGCATCGACGATCCACCGCCGAACTTGACGATGCTCTCCTGCGACTCCAGCGGGTAGATGAACTGGTTCAGGATCATGTTGTGGTCCTGAGCCTGCCGCCCCAGATCGTCGAAGATGAACACCCCGTTGTTGGCTTTGACCTGCGGCGGAGCGTCGTAGACGCCGTCGAAGTTGATCTCGAAGTGCTCCACGCGGAACTCGGTACCCACCACCACCAGTGGCGCATAGCAGATCAGGTAGCGCTCGTCCGGCTGGAGGTAGACC
>JACPDV010000356.1 GCA_016183835.1 Armatimonadota bacterium | reverse complement strand
CTGGCAGTACTGGAAGCTCTACGGCGACCTGGAGCCGTTTCGGCAGACGGCGGAGCGGCTCGAGCGGGCGATGGCGTTCACCCCGCGCAACCCGGCCAACGGGCTCGTGGCCATCCCCGATGCCGCGCTGTTCCGGCCCTACAGCTTCATGGACACGGTGCCGCTGGTGGGCGACGAACAGTTCAGCTCGGTGCTCTATCTGGACGCCGCCAACAAGCTCGGCGAGTTGTACACCGCGGCGGGCGAGGCCGAGCGCGCGGCGCGCTGGCGGGGGGAGGCCGAGCGGGTGCGGGCGGGCTTGCGGAGCCTGTGGGACGAGAAGGTGGGCATGTTCGTGGCGGCGAGTGTCAACTGGCGGCAGCCGTCGGTCTGGGGCTCGGTGTTCGCGGTCTACGCAGGCGCGGCGACGCCGGAGCAGACCGAGCGGATCCGGCGCTGGTGCCTGGCCAACTACGACCAGATCGTGCACCGCGGGCAGGTGCGGCACCTGCCCAAGGGCACCTACTGGGGCCGGCCGGAGCCGGAATACGTGAGTGACGAAGCGGCCGCGCGGGCCAGGCTGGCGGCGGGTTACGTCTTCACGCTGGGGCAGGACGATCCGGCCGGTTTCCCGGCGCTTCAACCCGGTGCCGTGCCGCCGGTGAAGGTGCGTTTCCACCTCGAGCGGGTGCCGGCGGCGGCGAAGCTGCTGGTCGGCCTGCGGTGGGACGAAGCGTACCGTGATCAGCCGCTGGGCCTGGGGGTGGAGCTCAACGGCCGGGCGGGCGAAGTGGCGATCCCGAACGCGGGGCGGCCGGAGCTGCAGGCCGAGTGGCCGGCCGCGGTGGCGTTCGAGGTGCCGGCGGGGGCGCTGCGCGTGGGCGAGAACGAACTGACGCTGGCGGTGCGCGGGGAGGGGTGGTGGCGGTACGACGGGATCGCCCTTGCGGGCGGCGGGTAGCCAGTTGGGCCGCTGTGGCACGGGCAGTCTGCTGCCCGTGTCCGGCTCCGCGCGCCGCCTCCTGACGACCGGACACGGGCAGGGGACTGCCCGTGCCACACGGTGGCGCCACGCGGCTGACCCTACGTGCGCGCCGCCTTGATCGCCTCATAATGCGCGATGTACTGCTCCGGCGTGACCCGCGCGATGAGCTGACCGATGGCCTCCAACGGCAGGTCCGCGAGCGTCTTGAAGCGGACGCAGGCCTTGCCCATGTTGAGCTTCAGGCCGGCCTCACGGAAGGCGTCCTGGAGCCAGGCGAGCAGCTCGGAGTTCATGTAGACGCAGACCAGGTGGAGCGAGCAGTAGCCCTTGTTGTTGGCCAGCCCGGCGAGCATGAGCGGCTGGTGGTTGTAGGTGTCGCGGTAGCGCTCGAGCGGGATCTGGTAGGCGATCATGCCCCAACTGAAGCGCTCGATGTAGCCCTCCGGCAGGTTGCGGAGGATCAGGTCGCGGACAGCCGAGATGATCTCGCGACGATCGGGCGGAAGGGCGGCCAGGTACTCGTCGATGGTGGTGGGCTTGGGCATGTGCTCGCTCCGAGCACTCGACAGGGTCGTGTGTCCGACGGCGCATGTCAAGCCCCATTGTGGCGCGGGCGCCCTCGCCCGCGATCCGCTCTGGGAGCTGCCTGGTGGAGACGCGGCGGGCGAGGGCGCCCGCCCCACGCCGGCATTGGAACGCAACCAAGAGCGGACCCTACGGCCCGACGGGCGCCAGTCTCAGCGGATACCGCACCGGCTCCGCGTTCAGCACATACTGCGGCAGCACGCCCGGCCCGCAGCTCCCGTTGCCCAGCCCCATCACCGCGTGGTCCAGGTGCAGCGTCACCAAGTCCCTGCGCGGCAGCTCGTAGGTGTGGCGCGCCTCGGTCAGATCCTCCAGCGTGAACGGGTGCGCGCTCACGTTCAGCAGCGGGTCGGCCTCCACCCGCAGGCCGAAGCCGGCGTCGTCCGTCAGCGTCGCCCAGCGCACGTCGCCGTGGTTGCCGTGCTCCTGCGGCACGCCGTAGGGCACGTACTGCTCGTCCACCGTCTGCCGATAGACGCCCACGGGCGCGCCCTGCAGGCGATCCGGATAGCTCTCGTGCGGGCCGCGGCCGTACCATTCCAGCCACTGGCAGGCGCCCGGCAGCGTCAGCTCCAGCCCGATACGCGGCAGCGTGCCGGCGAAGTGCGGGGTGGCGCTGTGCTCCAGCAGCACGTCGCCGCAGGCGTAGACGGTGTAGACGTAACTCGCCTCCCAGCCGCCCAGCACGCCGGCCGCCGCGGCGACGGTGTCCACGCTCACCCGCACCGCATCGGCGGAGAGCTGCTCGGCCTTCAGGCTCCGCACGCGGTGGACCAGGCGGTCGAGGCCGTTCGCGCGCCACTGCCGTTCCTGGCCGCTAAGGCGATGGTTCTCGGTGGGCGCCTGCCAGCAGCAGAGGCGCGGGCCGGCGAGGAGCAGCTCGCGGCCGTGAGCCTGCCAGGAGGTCAGGCGGCCGGTGGCGCCGGACCAGGTCAGGGAGTAGCCCGTGCCGGTGACGGTGAGCTGGTCCGCCGTGTCCTCAATGCTGACTGGACCTCCCCCTGCCCCCTCCTTGGCAAGCTCGACTTTGGCGTTTCCGGTGCTGGTCTCCTGATCGGGTACTCCGCTCAGGCTGCCCAGGGCAGGGCCGGCCAACGGTTCGGCTCTGGGTTTTGCGTCTCCCCGGGCGGCAGGCAGGGGGTGAG
>JACPDV010000355.1 GCA_016183835.1 Armatimonadota bacterium | reverse complement strand
GGGGTGTAGCCGCGTGGGCTTGGTGGGTAAGAGCCTCAGGATGGACAAGGGACCCGACGAAGCGGAGGTGACCCGCGACCCGGCGATCAGCCGCCGGAAGTTCCTCCGCTGCCTGGCCGGCGCGGGCGGTGTGCTGGGGGGCCTCGGCGTAGCCAGCGCGCGGTGCCGGTTCAACCTCCAGGTGACCCATCAAGAGATCGCACTGCCCGGTCTTCCGGTGGAGCTGGCCGGGCTCACGATCGCCCAGCTCAGCGACCTTCACCACAGCCCCTGGATCCCCCGGGAGTATCTTCAGGCGACGGTCGAGCGCTGCAACGCGCTGGCGCCGGACATCGTCTGCCTCACCGGCGACTTCGTCGCCCAAAGCCGCCTCTTCGCCCGGCCCTGCGCGGAGGTCGTGGGCGGGCTCCGGGCCCGGCTCGGCGTCTTCGCCGTGCTCGGCAACCACGACCACTGGGAGAGCGCCGAGGCGGTGACCGAGGCCGTGGAGGACGCCGGGATCGAGATGCTGACGAACCGCGGCCGGAGCGTGGTGCCGGGGCTCCACGTGGCCGGGATCGACGACGTCTGGGCGGGCCGGCCGGACGTCGACGCGGCCCTGAGGCAGCACCCGTGGGGCGAGCCCCTGGTGCTGCTGTCCCACAATCCGCGCGGCCTCGACCGGCTGCCCGACCTGCCCTGCCTGGTGCTCGCCGGGCACACTCACGCCGGCCAGATCGCCATCCCCGGCCTGCCGCGCAAGCTGCCGCCCGACATGAAGGGCACGCCCTACGTGGAAGGCTGGTACGACCGCGGGCGGGCGCGGATGTACATCAGCCGCGGCGTCGGAATGGTCTTCCCGCCGGTGCGGTTGCACTGCCCGCCGGAGATGACGATCTTCCGCCTGGTCAGGGCGTGACGCTTCAGTACCGCCGCACCGTCGGGTCGATCTCCTGCGACCAGGCGTCGATTCCGCCGCGCAGCGACTTGACGTCCGGGTACCCCGCCTCCCGCAGCCGCGCCGCGGCCCGTAGGCTCCGCACCCCGGCGTGGCAGTAGGCCACCACCGGCCGGTCCGCCGGCAGCTCCGGCAGCCGCGCCTCCAGCTCCGACATCGGCACCAGCACCGCACCGGACAACCGGCAGAGGTCCCACTCCCAGCGCTCGCGCACGTCCAGCAGATAGACCTCGTCGCCCGTCGCCAGCCGAGCCGCCAGCTCGCCCACCGACATCTCCAGCCCGCGCGCCTCCTCGCGCGACAAGCCCTGCGCCGGCCGCTCCGCCGGGCAGACGAGGTGCTCGGCCGCCAGCCGCGTGATGCTCGGCGCCTCGCCGCACACCGGGCAGTCGCGCCGCCGGGCCACCGGCAGCTCGCGGAACTCCATCGTCCAGGCATCCACCAGCAAGACCCGCCCCACCAGCGGCTCGCCCGCCGGCAGGCCGGCGCGGCGGAGCAGCAGCTTGATCGCCTCGGCCGCCTGGAGGCAGCCCATCAGCCCGGTCACCGCGCCCAGCACGCCCGCCTCGGCGCAGCTCGGCACGCTGTCCTGCGGCGGCGGCTGCGGGAACCGGCAGCGGTAGCAGGGGCCGCCCGATGCCGGGTCGTAGACCGTGACCTGACCCTCGAAGCGGTACACGCTGGCGTCCACGCACGGCTTGCGCGCCAGCACGCAGGCGTCGTTGACCAGGTAGCGGGTGGGGAAGTTGTCGGAGCCGTTGACGACCAGGTCGTAGCGCGCGAGCAGTTCGAGCGCGTTGTCGGGGCTGAGCCAGGCGTCGTGGGCGAGGAGCTTGACGTGCGGGTTGACGCCGCGGAGCGCCTCTTTGGCGGCGGTCACCTTGCGGCGGCCGAGGTCGGCCTGGCGGAACAGGATCTGCCGCGGCAGGTTGGTCACCTCAACCTGGTCGTGGTCGATCAGCCCGAGGGTGCCGACGCCGGCGGCGGCGAGGTAGAGCGCCGCCGGGCTGCCGAGGCCGCCGGCGCCCACCACCAGCACGCGCCCCCGGGCAAGCGCGGCCTGCCCCGCCGGCCCGACCTCGGGGAGCGTGAGGTGGCGGCGGTAGCGGAGCAGCTCCTCCGGGGAGAGACCCTGGCCGGCATCGGTGTCGGAAGCCATAATGGGCAGTGTAACGCGCCGTGGCATCGGCTTCCAGCCGACGGGCGTGAGCCGCACGCTCCCACCAGGCTCATGGGCAGGATGCCCATGTCACGGACCGCGCGGAGGCGGATGGGTGGCGACGCGGGCGATCGTGGTCTGGGGCAGCACCACGGGCAACACCGAGACGATGGCGAAGACCGTGGCGAACGGCCTCGCCGCCGAGGGCTGGGACGTGGCTGTCCGCGAATGCGTCGGCGTGAGCGCCGGGGAGCTCGCCGACTACGATCTGGTGGTCCTGGGCAGCTCGACGTGGGGCAGCGGCGAGCTGCAGGAAGACATCGCCCCGCTCTACGAAGAGCTGGCGTTCACCCGCCTCGACGGCCGGGCGATGGCGGTGTTCGGACCGGGCGACAGCAGCTACGACCGCTTCTGCCACGCGGTGACCACGCTCGAGGAGCGGCTCAGGCGGCGCGGCGCCTGGCTGGTGACCGAGTCCTGCCGTGTGGACGGCGTGGTGGAGCCCAAGCTGCCGAGGGTGCTGGCCTGGGCTCGCCGCCTCGGCGCCGCGGCCCGCGAGCCGGCGCCCGCCCCGGAGGACGAGTGACCACGCCGGGAGGAGCCGACATGGCCGACAGCATGGCACCCCGCACCGCGGACCCCGAGCGCGATGAGCTGCTCCGCGAGTTCCAGGCCGCCATGCGCCGGCTCTACCCGGCGGCGCAGCAGGCCGGGCGGAGCGTGGCCACCTGTCTCCACCAGATGATCCACCTCCACGCCGACGCCCACACGCTCCGCGCCATCCTGCCCGACCTGCAGCGCCTCACCGAAAAGTGGTTGGCCGAGGGCGACGACGGCGCGTAGCCTCAGTCGGCGGTGAGGGTGATCTCCTTGATCCAGACCTTGTTCGGGCCGGGCGCCTGCCCCATGAAGACCTCGACATCGCCCAGAATGAGCGTGCTCACCTGGTCGAGGTCCAGCTTGTGGTTCTCGTCGCCGGCGCCATTGTTGGTGTCCAACTGCAGCTCGCTGAGCGCGATGGTTTGTGTCTGGTAGTCGCCCGCGCCGGGCACGTCGAGCATCGCCACGTAACGGCTCTCGTCCTGCTTCCCGCGCTTCTCTTCCTGCAGGACCACGGCCAGCTTGGTGGCGCGCTGGGCCCTGAGCGTGATCAGCAGGTGCTTGGCGCCCTGATTGGGGAGCGCCCCGATGCTGGCCACCGTGGCGCACATGGCCATGCCGCCGGCCTGGGCCGGCTCGTTGTAGTCCCACAGCAGGGCGTGCTCCGCGGCGTCGAGGCTGACCTTTGCGCCGAGCGGGATCCAGGAGAGGAACGGCGCGGTGAAGTTGTCCAGCATGAAGGGCAGCTTGCCGTTGGCGGAGTAGGCGTTCGGCGCGTCGTCGGTGAGCAGCGACCAGTCGTCGAGGTAGAGCTGCCGGGCCTCCGGGGCGTTGGGCGGGGCGACGAACATGCTCAAGTCGGCGAGGCCGAACGTGCGAACCTCGTCCGGGTCGAGCCGGCCGTTCTCGTCGGAGGAGTCGTCCCCCAGGCGGAAGCGGTCGAGGCTGGTGTGGACGTCGGTCCACTCGTTGGCCGGCAGCCTGAGGAGCGTGCGGTAGCTGCTCCCGTCCTCCTCGCCCAGCACGACGAAGAGCACCGTGTCGGCACTGGGCCGCGCCCAGAAGTGGATGGACCGCATCCCGATGGGCGGCAGCTCGACCGGGTGCATCACGCCCATGGCGCTCCCCGGCGCCAGGGCGTAGTCGAGCCGCAGCGCCGCGCCCTGATGCACGGTCTCCTGCTGCACCGTGGCTTTGCACGTCTCGTTGAAGGGCTGCCAGCCCTCCATGCCCTGCTCGAAGTCCTCCTCGGCCAGGACCGCGGCCCACAGCGGCCCGATCGCCAGGAGCCCCGCGGCCAGCAGCAGTGTCCGTCGCATCGTCTCGTCTCCCGCGCGCCGCCGCGCATCCTTGCGCATCGGCGTTTCGGGGTCATACAGTGATCGGTGAGACAGGGTTTCATGACGGTGGAGCCAGCGTGAACACAGCGCTCGAAGACCGGGAATGGCAGGTGGCCGGGCTCGACTGCCCGGTCTGCGCCGCCGGGCTGGAGCGCGCCTGCGAAGGGCTCCCGGGCGTGGCGCAGGTCAAGGCCGACGCCGCCAGCGGGCGCCTCCGGGTCAGCGTCGATCCCGCCACGTTCGACTTCCAGGTCTTCGCCGCGGCCGCCCGCCGCGCCGGACACCCGATCCGCCACACCGAGCGCTCCGGCCGGCGCGAGCTGCTCTACCCGCTGCTCTGCGGCCTCGCCCTGGCCGCCGGGATCGCCGCCGAGGCCGCCCTCGGCCGGCAGGGCTGGTGGTACGCCCCGGCGACCGCCTGCGGCGTGGTCCCGCTCCTCCCGCGCGCCTTCGCCGCACTGCGCCGCGCCGCCGTGGACATGAACGTGTTGATGGCCACCGCCATGCTCGGCGCCTTGGGGCTCGGGGACCAGCGCGAGGCGGCGGTCCTGGCCTTCCTGTTCGCCCTGGCGCAGGCGCTCGAGCGGCACAGTCTGGGCACCACCGGGCGGGCCGTGCAGTCGCTGCTCGAGCTGGCGCCGCGCACCGCCCGGGTGGAGCGCGACGGCGAGGCTCGCGAAGTGCCCGTCGAGGACGTGGCCGTGGGCGAGCGCGTCCGGCTCCGGCCGGGCGACCTGGTGCCGCTCGACGGCACCATCGTGGAGGGCCGGTCCGACCTGGACGAGGCGGTCGTCACCGGCGAGAGCACCCCGCTCGCCAAGTCGCCGGGCGACCAGGTCTACGCCGCCACGCTGGTGCTCGACGGTGCCCTGACGGTGGAGGTGACCCGCCGCGCCGAGGACTCGACCCTCGCCCGCGTGGTACGGCTCGTGGAGCAGGCCGAGCGGGAGCCCTCGCCCACCGCGCGGCTCGTGGACCGCTTCGCCGCCTGGTATACGCCGCTCGTGGTGGGCCTGGCCGCGCTGACCATCGGGGCCGGCCTGGCGCTCGGCTGGCCGGTGTCCGAGGCGGTGTACCGCGGGCTGGTGTTGCTGGTGATCGGCTGTCCCTGCGCCCTGGTGATCGCCACGCCGGTGGCGGTCTACAGCGGGCTCACGGCGGCGGCCCGGCGCGGCGCGCTGGTGCGCGGCGGCGAGCCCCTCGAGGCGCTGGCGCAGCTTCGCGCCGTGGCGTTCGACAAGACCGGCACCCTTACCGCCGGCCGCCCGCGGCTGGTGGAAGTGGTGGCGCTGGAAGGCGCTCGCGACGCGGCGCTGGCGCTCGCGGCGGCGCTGGAGGCGGAGTCGTCGCACCCGCTGGCGCGCGCCGTGGTGGCCACGGCCGCGGCGGAGGGACTGGCGTTCGAGGCGGCGGCCGCGCACCGGGCCCACCCGGGGCTGGGCGTCAGCGGCGAGGTGGCCGGCCAGACCTACCACCTCGGCAGCCGGCGTCTGCTGGAGAGCGCGGGGATCGACCCGGCGGCGGCGGATGAGGCGGCCTCGCGGCTGGAGGAGCAGGGCTGCGGCGCGATGATCCTGTCCGGCGAGCATCCCCTGGCGGTCCTGGCCCTGCGCGACGCGCCAAGGCCGGAGGCGGCGGAGGCGGTGGCCGCGTTGGCGGAGGTGGCGATGCTGACCGGCGACCACCGCGCCACGGCGGAGGCGGTGGGGCATGAAATCGGCCTAGCCGCGGTGCACGCCGAGCTGCTGCCCGAGGACAAGCAGGCCCTGGTGCGCGAGCTGACGGCCCGGCACGGCGTCACAGCGATGGTGGGCGACGGGATCAACGATGCGCCGGCGCTGGCGGCGGCCACGGTGGGGATCGCGCTCGGAGCCGTGGGGAGCGACATCGCGGTGGAGACGGCCGACGTGGCGCTGCTCGGCGACGACCTGCGCGCGCTCCCGCGGCTGATCCGCCTGGCGCGCCGAGTGCGGCGGACCATCGCGGCGAATCTGGCGATCGCGATCGTGATCCGCCTGGTGCTGGTGCCCCTGGCCATCGCGGGTCACGCCGGTCTGGCGCTGGCGATCCTGGGCGACATGGGCGGCTCGCTGCTCGTCACGGGGAACAGCTTACGGATCCTGCGGGAGCGGTAGGCGGAGCAGCGGCTCACCGCGCAGCCGTCACCGGCGCCGGCGCGGAGGGCAGCAGCACGTCGTCGATCACCTTGCCGTCCCACTGGATCGCCCGCAGCCGCACTTGCTCTTCCTCCACCGTCACCTCGCAGCCGTGGTAGTTCTTCACCGACACGTCACCCGGCTGCATCAGCTTGCGCTGCGGCTCGTAGAGCGGTGCGCCGCCGCCCGCCGTGACCACGTACGGGATCCCGTGGCGGGTCGTCCGGTAGTAGCTGTGGTCGTGCCCGCAGAACACCGCCCGCGGCGGGTGCGCGCGGAAGAGCGGCTCCAGGTCGCGCCGCACCTGCAGGTCGCCCGGCGCGTAGGAGCCGATGGCGTACGGCGGGTGGTGCAGGTAGACGAACAGGTTGGGCTCCTTCGCCTCGGCGAGCGTTTGGCGCAGCCACGCGAGCTGGGAAGCGTCACGGCCGAGGCGGAGCGTGTTCGAGTCGAGCGCGATGAAGCGCCAGTTGATCTTGGTGAATGTGTGGTAGCAGGTGCTGGTCGCCGCCCTCGCCCACCAGGTCGCCGGTCTGGAGGACGAACTCCGGCTTGAGTTTGAGGAGCTGGGCGAGCACGGCGCGGTGCATCTCGGGATGCGCGCGCGAGTCGCCGTAGACGGCGAAGCGCAGCCTGGCCGCCGGCGGCGGGGCGGGCGCGGCCACCGGCGTGGGCGGGGCGAGCGCGGGCGGCGGCTGGGGTTGGCAGGCGGCCAGCACCAACGGGACTAGCGCCGCAAGGCAGCGGCGGGGCCAACTCATGCAGCGGACTCCTCGAGGAACGTGACGAGGCGCTCGAGCCCGGCGCCGAAGACGCGTTCCCGCACCGCCAGGGTGACGCGCACGGTGCGGGCGGACACCCGGCCGAACAGGTCGCCCGGCGCGAGGAGCAGCCCGTGTGCGTCGTAGCACGCGGCGGCGAAGCTGGAGCCATCGGGATAGCGGGTGCCACTGATGTCGACGAGGAAGTAGAAGCCGGCCTCGGGCGGATCGGGCACCACCGCCGAGCTGAGCATGGCGAGCGCGCTGTCGCGCTGCTGCCGATAGAAGTCGCGCATGCTCTCGACGACCATCGGGTCCATGTTGAGCGCGGCCAGCCCGGCGGCGATGGCGAGCGTGCCGGGCCCGGTCTGGAGCGCCTCCTGAGTGTGGCCGATGGCCTCGGCGAGCGCCGGCTCGGCCACCAGGTAGCCGAGCCGCAGCCCGGCCATGGCGTGGGTCTTGGCGAAGCTGTAGATCGAGACGACGCGGCCGTCGGGATCGAAGCTGGCCGGCCCCACGGCGGGCGCGCCATCGTAGCGGAGCAGGTCGCAGGACTCGTCGGAGACAACGTAGAGGTCGTGCGCGACGGCGAACTCGACCAGTCGGCGCACCTGGGTGCGGCTGAGCACGGCGCCGGTGGGGAGCCCCGGCGAGCTGATCACCAGCGCCTTGGTGTCGGCGGCGACGAGGCCGGGGAGCGCGTCGTAGTCGGGCTCGCCGGTGCGCAGCAGCGGATAGCTGACGGGGCGGATGCCCCACATCGCGCAGACCCTGCGGAGGATGGGCATCCCCGGGTCGGGGATCAGCACGCTCTGGCCGGCGTCGGCGAGAGTGGCCACCGCCAGATTGAGCCCGGAACTGACGCCGCTGGTGATCACCACGGCGTTCTCGGGCCGCTCCAGGGCGTTGCAGCGGGCCAGCTTGCGGCAGATGCTGTGGCGCAGGTGGCGCCCGCCGCCGGCGGTGTCGCGTCCCAGGTCGGTGGTCTCGGCGGCGTGCACCACGGCCTCGGCCACCGGCCTCGGCACGGTGAAGTGCGAGTAGTCCGCCGCCAGGTCGATGGCGTTCTCCGCACCGTCCGGGGCGGACCAGAACCGCTCGCTCGGGAGACCCGTGCGAGTCTGCGACAACGCTTTCATCACCGCCTCCGACCCCTGCCCGCGAAGGGCATGCCCGTGCACCGGAGCCGGTTTGCGGGACCCCCGACCGATCCCTCCCCGCCCCTTCGCAGGATTCCCGCAAGAAAGCCGTTCAGTCCACCCGCACCACCACCGCCGGTGACACCACCCGGGTGCCGTCGGCCAAGAGCGCCACCACCCGCAGCGCGTGCCAGCCGGAGTCCATCAGGAGCGGGTCGAGCGCGATCACGGGCAGCGGTGCCGGCCAGGTGCCCAGCGCGCGGTCGCCGTCGGCCAGCGTCACCGACACCACCTCCAGCGCGGCCGGCAGCGCCAGCCTGAGCCGCGTGGTGCGCTGCAGCCTGACCCCGCTGGGCGGCTCGAGGATCTGCAGCACCGGCCGCGGCGTGACCGTCAGCGCGAGCTGGCCCGAGCGGAGCGTGAGCCGGTAGGTGCCCGGCTGCGAGGGCAGCCAGGCCACCGTGGCCAGCGGCCCCTCGCGGAGCTCCGGGGCGGGGCCCAGCGGGCCGCGGTCGAACGGCTCGGCCAGCGCCACCGCATCGCCGGCGGCCACCATCACCCGTCCGGGCTCGGGCAGCTTGCCCGTGTCGAGGCGGATGGCCGTGTCCACCACCGCCGCCTGCTCCGCCGGCGCGTACGTCGGGGCGGCGGCCTCGAGCCCCACCGACCCGGCGGCCGGCTCGGCGCGCACCGCCTTCGCCGGCTCCTTCGCCACCGCGCCCAGCATCGCGGCCGTGGGCGGCACCACGACGGCCTCCGGCGCCCGCTCCGTGGGCCGCGGCCCCGTGGCCATCGAGCCCCGCTCGCCGACGCGCACCGCCACCGGCGGCGACACCTGCACCTGCCCGTCGGGCCGCTTCACCACCGCCCGGAGCGCATGTTCGCCCGGCGGCAGCCGCTCGGCGTTCAGCCGCAGGGAGGCGCTCCCCGGCCCCTCGGCCCATGGCTGCTCGTCCACCAGCGCCACCACGCGCGAGCCCTCCAGCACCTCGCGGACGCCCACCACCAGCCGCACCGTGCCGTCCAGCGCCGCCCCGGCGGCCGGCGCCACGACCCACGCCGGGGGTGCGTCCACCAGCTCCACCGGCACCGTGACGCCGGGCAGCGCCGCGCCGCCCAGCGGGCGCGGCACCACCGTCACGTCCCATCGCCCGGCGGCCCGCCGGCTGGTGTCGAGCGAGAGCCGGAACGGCGCCGAGCCGACCTGCACCTCGGCGGCCATCACGACCCGCAGCGGCGTGGCGAACCAGCCGCCGCCGTCCACGGTGAGGCGGGTGCCGCGGAGGAGCGTGACGCCTGCACCGGGCCGCAGGTCCCAGGCGCCGGCGGCGGTCGGCGCCGCGGGCGGCTCGCCGGCGCGCAGGCACGGGCCATCGTCCTGTGGCGGCACGTCCAGCTTGAGCGCGGCGGCGGTCTCGTTGTCGAACTTGTCGCGGGCGGCGACCTTGAGGGTGTGGACGCCGGCGAGGAGCTGGCCGCCGTCGACCCACAAGCGCACCGGGGAATCGGCCAGCGAGGCGACCGGGATGCCGTCGAGCGAGACGCTGACAGTGGGCACGCCGCTGGCGTCGGTGGTGCGGATCAGGCTGACGGCCAGGCGCCCGGCGGCCTCGAGGGGATTGACGCTGAGGGTCGGCGGCTCGACCTCCACGCCCAGGGCGAGGCAGGTCTCACGGCTCTCGTTCGGCCACCTGGCGCGGCTCTCGCGCAGGATGGCGGCGGCCTGGTCGGGCTTGCCGGCGGCGTGGCGGGCGCGGGCCTCGGCCATCACCCACTCGACGGCCTCGGGCTGCCGGCGGCGGAGGTCGGCGTAGACGTCGGCGGCGCGCCAGGCGACGCCGGCGTCCAGCAGCCCGCGCGCCAGGCCGGCCAGCAGCGCGGCGTCGTTGGGCTGGGCGGCAACGTCCTCCTCCAGCCGGGCCACCTCGGCGTAGTTGGCCCACAGCACCTGGTAACGCTCGACGTAGGGGTTGCCCGGCGCCTTCGGCCGGAGCTGCTGCAGCATCCGCCAGGCGTCGCCCACCAGCCCGCGGCGGGCGTAATCCTCGGCTTTGTCCAGCTCGGTGCGGAGCTCGGTGGGCAGGCTACCGCGCTCCAGGCGGGCCATCAGTTCGCGGTACCGGTCGCGGGTCTGCCCGTCGGCATACTGCCAGGCCCGATGCGCGGTGCGCAGCGCCTCATCGGGGAGACCGTCGCGCTCGTACTTCTCGGCGTCGGCGAAGAGGTCGGCCGCGGCGGCGGTCATGTCCACGCCCGAATAGAAGCTCTGCAGCCGCCGGGCGCTGAGGTCGTGCGGCACCAGCTCCACCAGCTCGTCGAGCGCCAGCCGGGCGCCCACGCGCTCGCGGCGGCCCATCCGCTCGGTGACCTGATGCCAGAGGGTGTTGACCCGGTCGTAGCGGTCTTTCTCCCGGCCGTCCAGCCCGTACGCCTCGAAGAACGCCTCGGCCGCCGTCTCGATGGTCACCACGCGCAGCGTGCGGGCGATGCTGACCGGCAGGTCGTCGGGGTCGGGCCCGCCGTCGGCGGGGATCACCACGGTGCGCAGTCCGGCCGCGATGGCGGCGGGGATCTTGTACTCGACCCCGCCCACGCCCAGCACCCGGCCGTCGGGCTCGACTGTGCCGGTGAACGCGACGTCGGCGCGGACCGGGATCTCGCACAGCGCCGAGTAGGCCGCGATGGCGAACGCCAGGCCCGCCGACGGCCCGCCGCGCGGCTGATCGGGGTCGGGCCAACTGAAGTAGAGGTCGTGCTTCCGCCAGGCCTCGATGAAGCCGGGACAGGTCTCGGGGTGGCGCTTGAGGTACTCGATGGCGTAGCGCACCGAGACGCCCAGGTCGCGCTGGGCCACGAAGCCCTGGATGCTGTACAGCCCGCCGCCCGGGTGGCGTTTGGCGTTGAGCGGCTCGACCCAGGCGAAGTGCTCCTCAGGGATCACCCAGAGCGTGTTCACTTCACCCACGCGCGACGCGTCGTCGGCGCGGGCGATAGGTGTCATGGCCGGGATTATTCCCAAATCCGTGGGCCGGCCCTCCACACCCCAACGCAGAAACCGCCCACCCGCTAATGGGAAGGCGGCTTCGGGGAGCGTCAGGGGGGTCGCGAGGCTAGAAAACTGTCTTGCTCGTGGCGCCGCTCGCGAGGGCCAGGCGCGTCGCCGGCAACTTGGCCAGGCCCTTCAGGATCGAGCCGCGCGAGACCTGCAGTTGCCGCTGCGCCAACTCGTATTCCGCGCGCTTGGCGGCGATGTCGACCGGGGAAGCGGTGTCGGTGTAGCCCAGCTCGTGCAGCTCCCACCGCAGCTCACTCACCCGCTCGCGCAGCGCGCCGGCGTCGAGCGAGGCAAGCGCCGCCGCCTGGGCGGCCTGCTCCCCGCTCTTCTCGGCGCAACAGCCACACGCCGACGCCGCGGTCGAGAGCGCCGCCAGCATCAACACCAGCCCGGCCCCTTGCCACCACTTCATTGCCGTCTCCGCCTTTGCGCCCGCCCCGCAGGGCCCGGCGCCGTCGTCAGGTCTCGTCGCATTCGCTTCTGACCTCATTATTGAGCATACTTGCAGGTCCGAAGAGCCTCTGGTCGCCGGCGTCGCAACAGTCGCGTCATATACTTTCCTCTGCCTCAAACCCCCGCGCTTGCGTTTCCAGATTCGCGAGGATCGGCGCACGATCACCGCGCCTCGCGGCGGAACCGGCGGTTTGTGCCGGAACGATTCAAGATGAGGAGGAACCCGGCCCCCAAACGGGGAATCACTAAGAGTGAGCGAGGAGGTCACGGGACTGACCACCATGAGACGACGCGGGCCACCCTTGACAGTCTGGATGGGCACCACCATCGCGGGGCTTTACGCGGGCACCACGGGGCTGATCGGCTACGCCTACTGGTGCAGCTCGAGGAGCCTCGGCGCGGGGGACTGGATGGCCGTCGAGGGCACGCGCTGGCTCTGCTTCGCGGGACTCCTGGCGGTTCTGTCGCTGTCCACCCTCCTGGGCAGCAACCTGGCGCGCCGCCTGCTGGTCCTCGCCGCCGTGGGGCTGCTCCCGTTCGGCCTGATCTCCATCTTCATTCTCTTGCCACTCCTGGGCGACAGCGCGGTGGCCTACACGTCCGCCACCCGCCGCTGGCAGCGGGCGGAGTACGTGATCGAGTTCTAGGCGCCCACGGTCCTTCGCTGGGAGCGCGGCCATGCACTACAAGATCCCCCTCGTTCTGGCACCCCAGCCCGACGGAGGCTACACCGTTACCTCCCCCATGCTGCCTGAGCTCGTCACCGAAGGCGACACGGTCGAGGAAGCCCTGGACCACGTCCGCGACGCACTCGCCGCCGTGGTCGAGATCTACACCGACCTGGGGCGCGAGCTTCCTCGAAATGCGCTGGTCGCGGATGCCACCGGGCCCGTTTGGCTCGAGACCCTGGTCACGGCGCCATGACCTATCGGGAGGTGGCCCGTTAGCTGGCCTCCGTCGGCTGCCAGGAGCTGGGACGACGAGGCGGCGGATCGCACCGTAAGTGGCTCAACCCGCAGACGCAGCGCGCCACCGTGGTCCCGGACTGGGGCGGCAAGGACCTGAAGCCGGGCACAGTCCGGGCGGTGGTCCGGCAGCTCGGCGTCGACTGGCAGGAGTTCCAGGACGCCTGACGGACTTGGCGCTCGACGCCGGGCGGGTGCCGTGGAGAGAGGTGGCCATGCCGGTCGTTGCGCTGCTTGCCGGTCTGCTCCTCGCCGCCCCCGCGGAGCTGCTCCCCAACCGCTCTTTCGAAGACGTTGACGCCAAGGGCCTGCCCACCGGCTGGGGCTGCGGGAACTGGGAGGGCGGCAGCACCGTCCGCCTCGACCACGAGGTCCGCCACTCCGGTGCCGCCGCGCTGCGTATCGACGGCCATGGGCCCGGCCGCGGCGCCGCCTACCTCGGCTTCGGACCCGCCCAGACCGACCCTCGCAGCGTCTACCTCCTCTCCGCCTGGGTTCGGGTCG
>JACPDV010000354.1 GCA_016183835.1 Armatimonadota bacterium | reverse complement strand
TCACCCGGCCGCGGACGGCCGACCTCTCCCGGTGGGAGAGGTGCCGAATCGACGTTCCAAGACACCCTCTTAGCGCCGCCCGCCGAGTCGCTGGGCAAGCGCCCTCACCTCGCCGTTGCCGAGCCGCAGCCTCAGCGTGGCCTTTCCGCCACGGACCACAGCGGCCAGCTCGGAGCCGCTGAGCAGGTCCATGTAGCGCGCCCCGGGAGCGTGCTTCACCTCAATGACATCGCAGTCCAGACTCTCGCCGCTCCGGTTGTAGAGGGTCCAGATCGTCTGGCCGCGGCCGGGGAAGCGGTTGGCGTAGACGCGGGGCACGAGCGTCGGCACCAGCGGCTCCGGTGAGAGAGTCGCGAAGGCGTCGGCGTTCTCGCTCATGATGCGGGACGTGGCGGCCAGGTAGCGCTGTTGCGCCTCCGTGGTCAGCAGCTCCCCCGTGAACGGGTCCTTCGCCGGGCCCAGGTCGCCGCGCATGTACCCGACGCCATTGAAGAACGCCCGCCGTGCGCCGTCCGCGAAGGTCGAGCCCCACTCCACGAACTTGATCTCCGGGAAGTAAAAGCGCACGAAGTGCAGGTCGTACAGGTCGTAGTCGGTGTAGTCCGGCTGGCTGCTCTCAAAGGTCTTGATCAGGCTGCCGTCGACGAACTGCCCGAGCCGCTCGGAGCAGAGGTCCTCGGCGGTCATCACCGCCCGGGGGTTCGCCGCCTTCACGGCGGCGCGGATCTTGCGGAGCATGGCCTCCGCGGCGAGGGACGGGCTGTCCGGGTGCCGGTGGCCGGGCGCATAGCAGAACTTGTGCTGGTTCATCGTGTCCATGTAGATGCCGTCCGCGCCGGTGTCACGGATCAGGCGCCCGGCCACGGCAGCCATGTAGTCCTGCCAGCCTGCTTGGGCGTAGCACATGTCGTCGTAGCGGATGGAGACGCCGCCGACCTCCGCGCTCCAGTCGCGGCTCGGGGCGCCGTCGGAGTTGACCAGCAGCCACTCGGGGTGGGCTTTGCGGACGTCGGAGAACGCCCAGGCGAAGTAGGGACAAGTGTAGAGGTTGGCGCGCACGCCCTTGGCGTGGACGCCCGCGATCTCCTGGCGCAGGCGGGTCAGGCCGCCGAGCTCGTCCCAGTAGTCGTACTGCCCCACGGTGTGCTTGTACCAGCCACGCTTGCCCGGCCGGGGCGGCCCCACCCCGTCGCTGTGGGGGTGGTTCCACCAGTAGGGCACCTCCAAGAGGCCGTCGCCGGGCTGCGCCTGCTCCGCCAGGGCCCATTGGTCGTCGCCGAGGAAGCCGTGGTCGAACCCCTTGTTGCCCACCTCGTCGTGAACGGCCACGGTCTGGAACACGGCCTTGTACCAGTCCGGCACGCGCGGGTCCTTCAGCCAGGTGTGAGCCCAGCCGGAATACGAACGCATGGCCTCCCGCCAGTCGCCGGGCTCGACCGCGAGCACCGCCTCCGGCAGCACCCGCCGCTGCCCCGGCGCAAAGTGGGTCGGCAGGTGGCGCATCGCCACCTGTGTGCCCGGCGTTTGGGTGAGAACACCCTCCTCCAGGCGGGTCTCCGGGCCGACTGGCAGGTAGCTGGAGACCTCGGTGTCCGGCTGGTCCTGCTTGCGCATGGCGATGGTCTTGATCCGGCCCGTGTCGTCTCTCAGGTAGGTGTAGAGCACGCTGCCGCGGCGCGGGCTGAACAGCGCGAAGAGCTGGGCGAACCCGGTGGACTGGCCGTAGACGGCGGCGAGGGCCATCGGCCGGTTGTTGCACCAGCCGCCCTTGAAGGGGAAGAGGTAGTAGTTGTCGCCCGGGTCCCCGCCGAGCTGCAGGCCGGAGAGGGAAGGCCAGCACACCGCCGCGGTCTGCTCCTTGCCGCTGCCGCTGGTGACTTCGAGACCCAACCGGATCTGCGGCGCCGAGTCGCTGGACAGCGACAGAGCGATGCGCCACGGGGCGTTCGGTGCCGCGGCCTCCAGCCGGAGCGACGCTCGGCCGGCCGACCGGGTGACCTTGGCGCCCGTGACCAGGAAGTCGGAGCTCCGCACCACCTGCCCGTCCGCAGCCAGGACGAATAGGTCCGACCACGCGCCGGCAACCAGGCTGGGCAGGCCGGCCGCCTTGTGCGTCAGCGCGGTGAGCCGCAAGCCGCGGCTCCAGTCCAGCTCTGCGCGGTAGTAGGCGTTCTCGAGGACAGCTCCGGCGCGACTCGTCCGCAGCACCGGCGGGGTCGGCGTGGGCCGGGCGAGCCGCGTCGAATCCGGCGGCGTCCGCAGCGGCGGCCTGGGTCCCGTCAGGCCCGACCGATCGGCGCGTCGCACCTCGCCGCCCTCGATCCGGACGGAATCCACCAGCACCTCGAGCGGCGGCACACCGGTCTGCACCACGTCGATGAAGCTGGTGACGAAGGTGTCCGGGATGCTCTCGGCGGACTCGAACTGCCCGCACGACTGCGCGTCCCAGAGCATCTCGACGCCGGCCGGCTGCCAGTCGAGGGTCAGGACGTGCCAGTCGCCAGGGGTGACCGCGGGCGTTTCGAACGGCTCGGCCACTTTGCCGCCCAGCCGCCGCAACTGAAGCCGGAAGCGACCCCCGTCGAGGATCACGGAGCACAGGTTGTGGCCCCAAGGGTCGCGGGTGAAGAACCCGAGGTAGACGTAGTTCCCCGGGGCGATGCCGCTGACCTGGAAGCGTACCGTGTAGCGGCCGTAGCGGAACTTGTCCCGGCTCGTGATGCGAGCGCCGCCACCGGCGCCGCGGATCACCAAGGCCCCGTCCCGCGCCTCGGGTTGCGCGGGGATCCCGGTCCAGTTGGATTTCCCGGCGGTCGCGAGCTGGTCGGTGAAGACCACGGGCTCGGCGGCCGCGGCGGCGAAGACGACCGCGAGCACGAACACGGCGCAGGTCCTGCCCATCAGACGGCTCCTCCCCGAGCCGCGGCTATTGCCCGAGCTCGAACCGCAGCTCCATCTGGCCGCTGGTGACCTGCCGTGCGGTCAGCCGCAGCGCCTCGCCCGCCCGCTCGGCCGACACCGGCACCACGCTCGGCGAGCCGGCCGCCTGCCACCGCCGGCCCGTCCGGCGGTCGGTGACCGCCAGCCCCAGGTCCACCGCCGTCACCTCGAGGCTCAGCCCGGGCGCTGTCAGGGTTGCCGTCGCGGGACCGCTGTACGCCCGGCGCAGGTCGGCGATGTTGCCGCGCGGCTCGATCACGAAGTCGTCCACGAACGCCTCGACCGGCCCGTCGCCGATCAGCCGCGGGAGCGCCCGCTCCTTGCCGTCCGAGATGCACAGCGTGGTCTTGAGCTGCCGCCACTCGCCCCACGGGCCGTTGGCGACTACTGCCGCCGCCGCCCACTCCACGCCCTGCTCCCCGGTGCCCGGCGGATGCACCGACGCGCAGAGCACCACGTGCCCGTCGCCGGGGACCCGCAGCCACACCGAAAGGTCGAAGATGTCGCCCGGCTTCACCGCCAGCGGCGCGCCCGGCTGCACGGCCCAGTCTTGCTTGCCCGTGTGCCGGAAGTGCAGGCAGCGCGCCCCGCTGTGGGGCCGGTCGGCGGACATCTCGCCGGCGAAGGCCGCCGCGCCGTCGCGCGCCCAGCCACGGCTCCAGCCGGGGAACCAGCCGTCGGCCACCTGCTCCAGGTCGGCGTTCGGCGCCAGGTTCGCCGCGTTGAGCCCGGCCAGCAGCACCAGCGTGGTCAGCATGTCAGTCTCCCGCGGACTCCGGCTCCGCCAGCAGGGCTTCGCCGGACTCGGCGTAGACCGCCTTCTGTGCCGGGGCGATGGTCCGCCAGATCAGGAACTGCCGGCGCAGGATGTTGATGAACAGCCAGTTCGTGCGCCGCCAGCCGTTGTCGTCGCCACTGATCCGCTCGAGCCGGATGGACACGGCGTGGACGTGCGGGTCGTCCGGGTCGGGGAGGGTGGTCAGCTCTACGCGCTGGCTCACGCCGAGGTCGTAGGGCGCGAGCCAGACGGTCAGCGCCAGCCGGAATCCGTGGGACTCGGGCAGTCGGGTGAGCGAGGTGCCGTCGGTGTAGAAGTCGCCGCCCGCGAAGTCCACGTAGCCGTCGAAGTACTCCTTGAGGAACGTGTTGCAGGCGATGCCGTCGCGGCCGGTGAGCATGAAGGGCAGGCTGAAGGTCATCACGTGACCGTCCGGGATGGGCAGCCGCCAGCGCCGCTCCACGTCGGGCGTGGCCATCCGCGCCGCCTTGCGCGACGGGTAGAGCGTGCTCAGCAGGACGGTGGCGATGATCACCACCGCCACGCCCACCGCCGCGGTGCTCGAGTAGTTGAGGCTCAGCCCGGCGAGCCCCGCGGCGTAGTGGTGGGTCTGCGCCCAGAACAGCGCCTTGGCGAGAGTCTGCCCCAGCAGGTAGCCGATGATCACGCCCAGGTTGGCGAAGACGCAGCTCTCGGCCAGGAAGAGCATCGAGATGTGCGCCGGCGCCAGGCCGATGCTGCTGAAGATGCCGATCTCGCCGAGCCGCTCGACCACCGAGCCGAGCATCGTGTTGAGCACGATCAGGGCGGCGATGATCAGCGGGATCAGCACCTGCTCCAGCCCGGAGACCGAGAGCATGCCGACGCTGGAGTAGAGAAACACCTGCTGGCCCTGCGCGGCGTAAGCCGACAGCTCGAAGCGATCCATCAGCTCGCGCGCCCTGGCCTCCACGGACGCGGGATCGTCGAGCCGGATGGCCACGGAGCGGAGCGTTCCGCCGGCCGCCATCAGCCGGTCGAAGGGCAGGAGGATCATCAGCTCGGGCGGGAAGTGCTCGTAACGGTCGATGGGCGGAGGCGCGGCGCCGCCGTTCTTCACCCTGGCCGCCTGCTGGTCCTTGAGCATGAGCAGCTTCTGCGGCTCGAGCTTGGAGAAGTCCACGGGCGTCAACGGTTCGCCGTCGAGGTCGTTGGTGGTTTCGAGCAGCTTGTCGTCCACCACACCGATCACCTCGATCCGCGAGCCGAAGACCTCCACCGCGCCGAACCCGAGCCCCGCGCGCTGGGCCGACGAGCCGGGCCCCAGGTCGAGCTTCCGGGCCACAGAGGCGGGCACCAGGCAGACGTCCTTCTCGCCCGGCCGGAACCAGCGGCCGGCGCGGAGCCGCGTGCCCAGCCCGGTGATCCGCGCCTCGGCGGAGGTGACGCCGAGCACGGCGCTGAGCAGGATCGGCGCGCCCGGCACGAGCTTCTTCTCGTCGCCGGCAGCCTCGGGCACCACAGGCAGGGCCGGCAGCTTCGCCGCGGCGGCGTCGAGCCTGGCGGCGGCGGCCGGGTCGCCCGCGCGGCGGAGCGCGGCCGCCTGCTCCTTTGCCCACGCCGCCGTGCCGTTGCGCACGGCCAGCTTCAACTGCTTGTCGAGCTGCGCGGAGGTGAGCCAGGCGCGCGTCGCTACCGTGCCGGAGGTCCCGTACTGCGTCTGGAGGATCCGCGCCGTGGGCTCTTCGAGCGCGCTCCACACGGTGTCGCGGATCAACATCCCGGGGTACACCGGGGTGCCCTTCGCCGGCCGCGCGTTGGACCGCAGCGAGGTCTGCACCGAGGTGAACGAGAGCACCGTGAAGGTCAGGAGCAGCAGGGTGGTGGCGGTGAGCGAGGTGCGGAGCGGGCGCCGGCGCATGTTGCTGATGCCCAGGCTGAAGGCCGCGCCGAGGGTGCTCATGCGGCTGACGTCGGCGGTGTGCTGCCCGCCGGTGGCGGTCTTGAGCGCCTCCAGCTCTTCGTTGAAGCGCCGCGCCACGATGGCGATCACCATCGACGCGAGGGTCATGATGATGAAGCCGAGGAGGATGATCCAGGGCGTGTCGAGGAGCTGGAAGGCGGGGTGGACGAGCCGCAGCGCGACGTAGACCAGCATGAAGATGCCGACGGTGTAGCCGATCTGGTGCTGGATCCGGGGCGCGGCAAAGAGCAGACGCTCGGAGAAGCACGCGAACGGCAGGAGCAGCGCGAGGTAGAAGAGCACGCCGGCGATGGTGTCGGCCTCGGTGCCCTGCACGTCGGGATAGGCACGGGCCTCGTAGGCCCAGCCGGCGCGCGCCTGGGCGAGGAACTGCTCCCAGTCCTTGGTCTCGGCCGCCTGGTCGGCGGCGTCGAGGCATGCGCCGGCTTTCACGTGCAGCTCTTCGAGGCGTTTGTTGGCGATGCCGTAGCGCTTCTGCACGGCCATCCGCAGCTCGTCGATGAGCCACATGTCGCGGGCGGCGCGGTAGGGCGCGCGCACGACGCGATCGCGCTCGGCAGGGCTGAAGCCGCCGCCCTCGGGATCTTCCTTCGTGGCATTGGTGAGCACGCAGCGGAGGCCCATCATGCCCATCGCCAGGGTGACCTTGACCGGCGTGTCGCCGTAGATGCCGCTCTTGTCGCGCGGGGCGTAGACCACGGCGACCGGCTCGACATAGCTGGCCGAGATGTTGCTGGCGAGAGCGGCCGTGGGGGCCAGGATGGGCACTTCGTAGCCGTAGCTGCGCGGCTCGCTGTCGGAGCGGGCGTCGTAGACGAAAACGCGCTGAAGGGTCTGGAAGTAGCGCTCATCGACCAGGTCGAAGAGGTCCAGCTCACGGCAGGGGAAGAGGATCAGCGGCCGTCTGAGCCCCTTCCGCCCGTCGGCGTCGCGCGGGTACTTCAGCTCGCCCTCGGGGCCCATGTCCGGCGCGTAGACGATCCGGCCGCTGCCCGGCTCGATGCCGTAGGCATCGACCTTGAGCTGCAGGTCGTTGGGGTAGCCCACCAGCCGGAAGTTGCCCAGCACGTCGGTGGCGGCGAAGATGTCGGGCCGCACGCCCATCATCGCGCAGGACCGGTTCTTGATCGCCACCAGCGCGTGGGGCACGGGTGTGTTGGGCAGGAAGGTCTTGCGCCGCTCGAACTCGTAGATCATGCCGTCCACGGGCTCGTAGCGGTACGGCAGGCGGTGCACCCGCTTGAGGGCCGTGGCCTGGAAGGCGGCGTCACCGGCCGCCGCGGCGAGCACCGCGGTCGCCGCGCGGACCTGGGGCACGAGCCGCGCGAAGTTGACCTGGCTCGGCCGGTCGAAGGGCGTGTCCACCAGCGGCCGGGCGTCGGAGATGGTGAACAGCGACACGGCCGGCCGTCCGGCCTCGGTCACAGGCTCGGCGTCGGTCGCGAACTGGTCGGGCACCCAGCTATCCCAGCCCTGATCCTGCAACGGCGTAATGCAGTCCACCACGGTGCCCCGCCAGCCGGCCTTGTCGGCGTAGCCGGCGAAGCACTTGCCGAGGGGCGAGAGGAAGCGGGTGAGCTTGTCGTCGCGGTAGAAGTGCCCGGTGTGGAAGACGCCCAGGCGGTCGCTGCCCGAGGAGAGGTCGAGGGCGACGTGCAGCACGTAGTCGTGGCCGTCGTGGAGCTTCTGCAAGAGCGCCAGGTCGGCCCGGGCCTCGTCCAGCCGGCGCTGCGCCTCGGTCTGGTAGACCGGCCTGTCGGCCTCGGCGAGCGGGACCTCGGCGGGCGGGGTGAGGGCCTTCTCGAGCGCGGCCACGCGCCGCTGCTCCTTGGCGACGATCTCGCGGTAGGCGTTGGGCCACTTGTCGCGCGGGAACTCGCGGCGCAGCACCTCGGCCAGCTTCCGCGCGCCGGCGAGGCCCTGGAAGTGCGCGTCGAGGGCGACGAACACGACCGAGCGCTGCCGCGGCGCGGAGCCGAGCACGCGCACGGCCTCGAGCAGCGTGGCGATGCCCGCGGCCTGCTCGGCGCCGGGCGCCACGCGCGGCACCACCGAGGTGCTGTCGTAGTAGGCGGTGACGATCAGCCGTTCTCTCTCCAGCCCGCTGCCGGGGAGGAAGCCGTAGAGGTTGGCCGCGTCGGCGTCCTGCCAGTCCACCGCCGACTCCACGCGCGCCGCACCCAGCCCGAAGGGCCGACCCGGCGCCGCGCCGCCGGCGATCCTGAGCACCTGGAAGTCGCGATCGCGGAGGTAGAACCGGGGCACGTCCACCGGCACCTTAAGGAGCTTGCGCTGTGCCTCGCCGCGGTCCATGCCGGGCGGCTCGATGAACACCAGCGCGGCGGCGCCGAGGGTGGCGGCATCGAGCCAGCGCTGCCCGCAGGCGAAGTCGAGGAGCACCACGGCGCCGTCGAGGGTGCGCCCGGTGTAGTTGCGCGGACTGCCGTCGCCGCCGTAGACCAGCGGCCCTGTCACGCCGCCGGCGGGAAGGCCGCACAGGCGCACGTAGTCGGGCGAGAGCGGCTCGAGGGCGAAGCGCTGCCCGGCCACGGTCAGCGCCGCGTCACGCACACTGGGCACCGGCACCCTGAAGCTCTGTCGCTGTACGTCCCTCAGGCCGAGCCGGCGGAACTGGACTTCCAGCCAGGCGAGGGCGGCGTCGTGTCCGGCAGTGCCGGGCAAGCGACTGGGCAGCGCGGCGAGGTGCTCGATGCTCGCGCGCAGGTTGCCCTCGCTCACCGCGGCGGCATCGGCGCTGGGGTCGGCGAGGATCGGGACCGGCAGCAGGCAGGCCAGCAGCGCCACGACCGCGCCGGCCGCGAGACGGTTCCGGCCCCCTCTCCTTGCCAAGGAGAGGGTTGGGGTGAGGTCACGCCGGGTGTCGAGCGGGCAGACGGACGGGACCTCCCCCTGCCCCCTCCTTGGCAAGGAGGGGGTGCCGCGGAGAGGCGCACCGGGGTGCGGGATGCCGCCGGACGCCCTACCCAAACCACACCGGGTATTTCTCAGCCAGTTCTTCATAGAAGATCGCCACGAACCCCCAGATCACGCCATTGGCGAAGAAGTGCCCCAGGCTGAGGCCGATGAAGAGGGGGATCAGCCGCTTGTAGAGCCGCACGCCGCCGACCCGCAGCACCGCCACCTTGATCCCCCACACGATCATCAACGGACCCCACACCGGCCCGGAGTAGGCCGTGATCATGGCGAAGCCCAGCGGGTGCAGCGGGAACCGCAGGAACGCCGCCCGGAGCACGAACAGCGTGACGGTGAACAGGAAGCCGACCAGGAGCGCCCAGTTCCGCCGGACGTCCGGCGGCTGCGGCGTCTGCGTCCACTTGGCCACCTCTTCGTAGGCCGTGCGCATGAGGCTGATGCGGTAGCCGCCCTCGGTGGTGCCGCGCTCCAGCACGTTGCCGCCGAACTCGTAGTAGGCGGTGAGGTGCGTGTGCCAGGCGAAGGCCAGGCCGATCACGCCGGCGAAGAGCAGGGCAAGGAGCATGTCGCGCCGCCGGGTGGCGGTCTCGTCGGCGAGCTTGAAGCCCTCGATCTGAGATGCCGCCGTGGTGGTGTAGAACCCGCGCGCCAGCCAAGCGAAGCTGTGCAGGATGGTCAGCGACCGGAAGCCGGCGTAGGGCGTGTCGCCCGCCACGTCCGGCGCCAGCCGGGCGGAGCCGAACAGGTTGGTGATGGCCTTCTGCTGCTGCCAGAAGGGGAAGCCGAAGATCATCGGGTGCCCGGTCTCGGCGCGGATGCGGGCGTACGCCAGCGCCACACCCACCACCAGCCCGAAATAGAGCAGCGCCAGCCACGGCGTCATCCCCGCGTGGATGCCGAAGCCGAGCATGAAGGCGAAGCTGAGCACCAGCCCGGCGAAGGCGGTGCGATAGCGCGCCGGCTCCTCGGCATCCACGTCCCGGTCGCGCCCGAAGGCGGCCCGGAGCGCCGTCGCCAGGTGCCGCCGGCCGACCCAGAAGATGAACACGAAGATGGCCAGGAACCCGCCCATGCTGAGCTCCTGGTCGAAGGGGAAGCCGGGCATCTGGTCGATGGTCCCGGCGGCGGTGGCGCCCACCTTGATCAACTGCAGCCCGAGGAACGAGACCCAGCAGCTCAGGGTCACGTCGGTGGCCATCAGGTAGCCGAGCCCGACGATCTCGGGCCGGTAGGCCATGCTCAGCCCCGACAGGGCGCTCCACGGCCGTTCGGTGAAGAGGGTGCCCAGGGCGAACTGCTTGTCCGGCGCCATCACCGCGGGGTTGATGGCGTGCGCCATGTTCAGCCCGTTGTAGATGAACGAGATCCCCAGCCCGGTCCACAGGAGCGGGTCGCGCACGATGCCCGCGAAGCGCGAAGAGGCATCCGGGGTGAGCGGTGTGACGAACTGGACGAGGGGGAACGAGAGCCGCTCGCGCTCGCTCCACTGCTTCCGGAGGAGCACGTTGAGCGACATCATGCAGACGTAGAAGGCGAGGGCGAAGAGGCTCCAGCGGAAGATGGGCCCCCACCAGATGCTCCACGGCACGGCGCCGCTGTCGGAGCCCTCGAACATCTGCCGGATCACCTCGGGGTCGTGCGGGCCGTACCAGCTCGGGATCAGCGGCCAGATGCGGTCGAGATGGTTCTCCGGGGTGGCAAAGTAGCTGGCCACGGTGGTGGCGGGGAGCAGCATCCGCATCATTCCCACGGTGTTCATGATGGGGGTGATGGTGAGCACCACGAAGACCACCACGGCCTCCTGCCGGGTGAGGGCGAGCCGCGGGCTGAGGCGGGCGAGGAGCGGGTTGACGAGGAGGAAGACGAAGAGGGTGAAGACGGACGGGATGGCCGGCACGCTCTCGCCGAGCTGCACGGTGTGGCTCATCATCTCGTCGTGCTTCATCCACCAGGCGCTGAACCAGGCGAAGGCGATGGCGACGACGATGGCGCGGAGGGTGAACCCGCGCTGCGGGGTACCGGGTTGTTCGGCGGCAGCCAAGGCGGCGGACCTCCGCGCGTGCGGCGATGCTTGACTGTAGCGAAGCCGGGGGACCGCGTCAATACGGAGGGGAGTGGGGTGTAGGGGTGTAGGGGGTGGGGAGCGGATCAGAGGTGGACGACGACGGCCACGTACTCGTCCGCCGCCACCGGCGGCGCTGTGCGGAGCATCGCCACCCGGCCGGCGCGGCTCGACAGCACCGGCGCCGGATCCCAGCCGCCGGGTGAGGTGACGTGACCCAGGACCTGGCCCTCGGCCACCTCGTCCCACAGCGCCACGGACGGGCGGAACAGCCCCTGTTTCGGCGACGGGTGGTCCACCTGCAGGTGGCCTTCGGACTCGTCCGTCGACTCGCGCCACCAGCGCGGCGGGTCCGTGGCATGGGGCTCGTTCGTGATCCCCAGGCACGCCATCACCCCGCGCACGCCGGCCAGGTCGCGCTCCACATCCTCCGCGCGGCAGAGGCCGGAGCCGGTCATCTCCACGTAGATCGCGGGCACGCCGTGCTTCGCCGCCGTCCACAGCGAGCGGCCGGGCAGGAGCGGCGTGCCCCACACGAAGTCGAGACCGAACGCGAACGCCATCGCCCGCTGCCGGCCGAGGATCGCCGGGTCGGCGTGCATGCCATAGCCCGCCCACGGGTGCAGCGTGTAGAACGTGCCCGCGGCGTGCAGGTCGATGAATGCGTCCGCTTGCGCGATCAACCGGCTCACCGCCGCGGCCACCCGCTCCGTGGGCGAGCCGTCGTCGCGGCCGGGGAAGCTGCGCGCCAGGTTCAGCCCGTCCGGCCCGCAGCGCGCGGTGGCGAAGCAGGCCGGCTCGTTGACCACCGGCACCACCGCGAGCGTGCCGCGGAGCGCCGCCGGGTCGGTCTCCGCCGCGAGCCGGCCGGCAGCGGCCGGGCCTTCGTACTCGTCGCCGTGCACCGCGCCGATCACCAGCAGGCACGGCCCGGGCGCGCCGCGGAGCACGGTCAGGTCGAATCCGAGGCCGTCGCCGAGGGTCACCCGTTCCCGGGTGCGGCCGGGCGGGTATGCGGCCAGATCG
>JACPDV010000377.1 GCA_016183835.1 Armatimonadota bacterium | reverse complement strand
TACGTGGCGACCTGGCGGCAGGCGGCCGAGGAGATCCGCAAGGCGCTCCCCGGCGCGATCCTCGGCGAGTGCGGCTTCACCGCCATCAAGCCGGGTCAGACCGGGTACTACGTCCGCGAGCTGGGCGCGCAGGCCGACTGGATCACCTACCACTCCCACGGCGACGTGACCAACATGGCGCAGATGAGCGGCCTCATGCTGGCGGTCTGCGCTGCGGCCGGGCTGGAGCACCCGGTCCTGTTCAACACCGAGATGGGCTACGCCAACTGGCGGCTGGACCAGGAGCGCAGCGCCGCGGCCACCGGCGTGCAGAAGGTGCTCTACGCGTGGGCGCACGGGCAGCGCGGCGCCCTGATCTACTGCAGCCGCGACATCGGCGGCCCGCGTCAGCGGCCGCGCGACGCCGACTGGGGCTTTCTCGATTACACCTTCTGCCCGCGCTTCCTCTACGCCGGGCTCGCCGGCCTGGTGGACGCCCTCGCCGGCTGCCGGCGCGACGCGATCCTCAAGGACGACCGGCTGCTGCACGCCTACACCTTCCGCGCCGCGGACCGGCGGGTGGTGGCGCTGTTCACGCCCGACGGCGCGGAGCGCGACGCCACCCTGACCAGCGACGCGCAGGCAGGCGTCCTGGTCGACGCGTGGGGTAACGCGTCGCCGCTCGCCGGGCCGCGCAAGGTGGCCCTGACAGCCGGCTTCCTGCCGGTCTACGTGGTGCTCACCGGCGCCACCCGGGTCACGTTGTGAGGTTCATACCTGGCACGCCGGGCAGAGGTAGCACCGTCCGCCAAGGAACGAGATGACCTCGATCAGGGCGCCGCAGCGCGGGCAGGGCAACTGCTTCGTGCGACGGTCGAGGATCGGGCGGTAGCGGCCCGGCCGGCCGTGGAGATCCAGCTCGGTGTCGCGGCCGCGGCGTTCCACCGCCTCGACCAGCGTGGCGCGGATGGCGGTGTAGAGCGCGTCACGCTCGCAGGCGTTGAGCTCCGCGGCGCGGCGGCGCGGGTGGAGCGCGGCGCGGAAGAGGATGTCCTGGAGATAGCCGTTGCCCACCCCCCGCACGCCGGGCTGGCTGATGACGAAGTACTTGACGCTCCGCGGGTCGGCCTCCTTGAGCTCGTCGAACAGCTTCTCGAAGTGATCGCGAGTGAAGTCGTCCGACAGCGGCGAGACCCGTCGGGGCGCGGCCTCGACATCAGCCCCGGGCAGCAGTTTGACGGAGCCCCAGCCCTGCACGCTGACGGACAGCCAGGTCCCGTCGCCGAACCCGAGCAGGAGCTGATGCTTCTGCGGCAGCGTGGCGGCGCCGGCGTGGAGCAGGATCCGCTCGCCCCCGCCGCCCAGCTCGAGCACGTAGTCGGGCTCCACGGCGATGTTCACGCAGGCGCCGGCGTGGACCGACGGCCCGATGGTGCGCCCGGTGAGGGTGGCGGCGTACTCCTCCGGTGAGCCGGTGTAGAAGGCGAACTTGTGGGGTGAGTTACCCCGCACCGCCGAGACGATGCGCTTCCCGGCGAGCTCGGCGTCGATCTGGCGCGCGAGCGTGACGGCCTCGGGCAGCTCGATCATCGCAGTTCCTCCCTGACCCCCCGCAGAGAGTATAGCGCACCCGCGGCGCGACGGGCCATGCATCGATGGTGGCGGCGCACCGGTCTCCGGGCCGTGAACGACCGGCTGGGAACACCAAGGCCGCCTGCGCGGCCTTCGTTGCGCCAGCCGGCCCTTCAGGGCCGGGCGCAGAGCGGCGGCACCCCGAACGGAGCGGTGCCAAAACAAACCACAGCCACCGGCATGCCGGTGGCTGTGGCTGAAGTGGCGAACAGGCGCCGCAGTCGGCCGCGGCGCCCAGCTGGGGTCTAGAGCGTCGGGTCGCTCTGGAACTGGCCCATGATGCTGTCCTTGACCCACTTCACGTGGCCGTCGAAGAAGCCGCCGTTGCGCCCGTCGTTGTGGATGTCGACCGTCTCACGGCGGCGGTCGCAGCCGGTGCCCGGCTGCAGGTTCCGCCAGGACCAGCCGTTCACGTAGCAGCCACCCTCCGTGATCATCAGGAACTCGGCGGGCGACTTGACGTCCCCCTCCTTGTAGCCGAAGCTCATGAACTGCTCGGACCACATACGGTCATCGCCGGGGATATCCGTTGGCCTCCCTCGGTAGGCGTCGAGGTAGCAGCGCGGGCGGCAGTTGTCTTCCATCACCGACGGGCAGCTCCAGACCTGGTCGTTCTTGATGTACGGCGCCAGGATCAGCCAGGCGGGGTGTTTCTGCGCCCCCCAGGCAATAGAGAACGCCTTCCCATCGTAGTCCTGAATGTACTGCAGCACGGCGAGACCGGTCTGCTTGAAGTTGCTCGCGCAGGACGACTGCCGAGCCTTCTCACGCGCCTTCGCAAATACCGGGAACAGGATTGCGGCGAGAATGGCGATGATCGCGATGACCACCAGCAACTCGATGAGCGTGAAGCCTCTGCGTCGCATCTCTCTCTCCGTTCCGGCCACTACAGGCCGAAGATGACGGTCCCAACTTCCCGCACCAGTCCATGCTTGTCAGTCTAGCCCATCGACGAAAGCCCTCAGATTGCGAATTCATTGCGAGGGCCTTCGGCCCGGTCAGTAGTCCAGCACCACCTCGCGCCCGCTCGCGGCGCTCTGGTAGAGCCCGTCGAGGATGGCCATCACGTCCATCGACTGCTCCGCCGGCACCGGCGAGGGCCGCTTCTTGGCCACCGCCTCGGCGAAGGCCATGCACTCGGCGGCGTGCGCCTCGGGTCCGCCCGGCGCGCGCTGGAGCAGCGTGTTGGTGTGCTGCTGCGTGCTGTTGTTGGCGGCGAGGAGCAGGTTCTCCGGCCAGTGCGCGCCGCCCTTGTCGCCGTACAGCCACATCTGCATGTCCTCGCCGGGGCCCGAGTTGTGGTGCAGCAGCCAGGAGACTTCGAGCACCAGCGTGGCGCCGTTGGCGAAGCGGACGAACCCGGCGGCGAACTCCTCCACGTCGAAGCTCGGCGGGATCGGCCCGCCCCAGCCCGAGAAGGCGCCCTTCTGATGCGCCAACTTGTCCTGCGTCACCCCGGTCACCGTGACGGGCCGTGGGTTGCCCATCATCCACAGCGTGAGATCGAGGATATGCACGCCGATGTCGATGCACGGCCCGCCGCCGGAGTGCTCCTTCATGATGAAGCCCGGCCGGGTGGGTGCGCCGGAGCGGCGGAGCATCCAGCACCTCGGCCTTGAGCGCCTTGGCGCGGTCGTTCCAGCGGAAGTGCTGGGCGGTCATGAGGAGCCGGCCGCTCTTGTCGCGGGCGGCGATCATCTTCTTGATGTCCGCCGGCGTGGGCGCCAGGGGCTTCTCGCAGAGGACGTGCTTGCCCGCCTCGAGCGCCGCCACGGTGAGGGGCGTGTGGTACATGTTGGGCGTGCAGACGTCGATGATGTCCAGGTCGCTCTGGGCGATCATCTCGTAGGGGTCCTGGTAGAGCCGGCTCACGCCGAGCTTGGCGCCGGCGGCCTGGAGCGGCTCGGCGGCCACGTCCGCCAGGGCCGCGATCGCGGCCAACGGGCTGTCGTTCCAACCGGGATAGTGGGTGTTGGCGATCCCGCCCACGCCAACCACGCCGACCTTCAGAGTCTTTGCCATCGGTCCGCTGTCCTTTGCCGGTTTGTGGCCGCGGCCGGCCGCGGCGCTCGATGGTTCGGCGGGCGGGCGACCGCACCTTCCACCGCGGAGCCTATCGCGACAAGCGTACTGAAGCGGTATAATGGCGGTGCGGGCAGCGACCCGCACGGTAGATCACGATGAGCGAAGCCACCATCCGCCTGCACATCGAGCCGCTCGAGGAAGGGGGGTATCTTGGTACCAGCCCTGACGTTCCCGGCCTGATCGTGGAAGCCGACAGCCTCAGCGAGGTGGTGGAGATCGCGCAGGACGTGGCTCGGGGAATCGCCGAGGTGTGTCTGGAGTTTGGCGACCCCATGCCGCCGGCGCTGTCCAAGCTCGTGGCGTGAGCCTACCGCCACGCTTCGCCGTTGATCAGCGGCGCCTGCCCGACCGCCTCCACGTCGCCGTGCGGCCCCTTGATCTTCACTTCCAGCGGCACCCGCGGCGGCGCGTGCCGATGCGCCAGGAAGGTGAACCGGACCTGCAGCTTGCCATCCGGCGGCAGCCTGAAGTGGTACAGGTGCCGGCGGTCGTTGGGGTTGTCGGGCTGCGGCTCAATGCTCTGCGGGTCGAGGTCGTAGTGCTGGAACACGGGCTCCGAGATCTGCAGGCTGAGCGTGTCGCCGAGGTTGGGGTCGGCGCGCACCACGAAGCGCGCCATGGCGCGTGAGTCGATCACCTCGAAAGCGCGCCCCACGGCCTTGATGCGGTAAGTGGTGGGCTCGCGGTTGGCCAGCCAGGCGAAGTAGACAGCGAACAGCGCGACCAGCAGCGCGGCGCCGCCGATGAGCTGCAGCGGGCCGACGGTGATGTGGCGCGGCGTCTGGGCGTCGGCGGCGAGCGACGGGCGTGACTCGAAGGCGGCGCAGTAGGGCTTGCCGTCATCCTCCTCGAGCCGTGGCCGGACGGCTTCGTCGAGCAGGCAGAGGCCGTCCTGCTGGTGCGCGCAGTAGCGGCACTGCCGGAGCTGCTCGTGGCACTTGTGGCAGCGCGGGAAGCCCATCAGGCCGGGATAGCTGACGGCGCGGCAGCGGGGACAGCAGATCCCCGTGCCCGCGGTGATGCCGATCATGCCACGAGTATAGCCAGCCGCTGCCGGGGCGGTCAATCAGCCCAGGAAGTGGTACACGCCGGCGCCGTAGAAGATGCCCACCATGTTGAAGATCCCGCCGACCACAAAATCGCCCATGATCAGCCCCAGGGCGAACGGGATCGCTTGGCGGTAGAGCTTCAGCCCGCCGTAGCGCACGATCAGCACCTTGCACAGCCAGGCGATGCTGAGCGACAGCCAGACCTGGTCCAGGCTCCATGACGAGCTGACGGCGTAGCCCACCGGGTGGAGCGGGAAGCCCGCGATCCGGATCCGGCAGGCGAACAGCGCCACGCAGGAGACGAACCCCACCAGAACCGCATAGAGGCTGGCCGGCTCGGCCCGGCGCGGCGTCTGCAAGTTGGTCGCCAGGCCGAACGGCCAGGCTTCGTTGCCGAAGTATTTGAGCAGCCCCCAGGTCCGCGCGCTGTCG
>JACPDV010000045.1 GCA_016183835.1 Armatimonadota bacterium | reverse complement strand
CGTCGCCCCGCAGCCAGAAGCCCACGCCCCACTGCTGCGAGAAGTCCACCGCCTGGGTGAGCGCGCGCCCCATCGCCGACCAGCCGCCCTCGCCGGCGCTGTTGACGGCGGTGTAGAGCGCGTACTTCCCGCCGCCCGGCGCACCGTCGAGCAGCTCGAAGCGCTGCGTCGTGCCCTCCTTGGCCATGCCCGCCTTGCCCTCGCCGATGACCATCGTGTCGAGCCGGGCGTCGTCGCCGGCGTAGGGCTGCAGGCTCGCGAAGTCCTCCAGCATCACCGCCTGCGGCGCGCGGTAGGACGGCCCCGCCCCGGCTCGGCGGTCGAGCGCCGTCGGCTCCACCGCCAGTCGGCAGGGCGCGTCCTTGACCTCGACCTCCCAGGTGTCGGTGCCGCCCTGGTAGTCCACCACATCGTGCCGCGGCTCGTAGAGCACCCGCTGGAGCTGGGCGGCCTTGCCCTCGCCCACCAGGCGGTACTCGCGGCGCTCGGGGGCCTGCAGGACCTGGCAGGTGGCGGCAGGCGTTTCCACGGCGGCCCTGGTGCGCTCGTAGGCGGCGATGCGGTCGGCGATGGCCCACAGGAAGGGGTGCCGCCGCAGCATGTCCGGGCTGGCCCCGAACGAGATCGAGGCGTTGTAGCCCAGCGACTTGTTCAGGATGTACTCGAACTCGTCGAGCGTGTGGCTGATGTCGAAGACCGAATACCACCCGATGTCCACCGGCATCAGGTTGTCCCGGTAGGACCGGAACCCCGGCCGGCGTTCGTCGAGGTAGCCTTTCAGGTCACCGTGCCCGTCGGCGGAGGCGTAGCGGGCGTGGATGTGCCAGGAGTAGGGGCTCATGCTGCTGCCTTGGCAAACGATGTCCTGGTTCCGGAGCCGCTCGAAGAACGCGTTCTGCAGCTTGGCGTTGTAGTACCAGTGGTCGCCCTGCAACTGCTCCGAGCCGTCCCAGTAGACCATGTCGACGTGGCAGGCGTTCAGCACACGGGTCACGTTGTCGGCCACATCACCCAGGATGGGCGTGTCCATGTCGTACAGGTAGTAGCCGTAGGAGCGCATCATGTGCGCCACCCGGTCGCCCTTGGCGTGCGGTGCGGCGAGGGTGCCGTGCCAGCCTCGGGAGCAGCCCTTGAGCCCGTACGGCGGCTCCATCGAGGTGGTGGTGTAGTGGATCAGCTCGTCGCCGATCTGCACCACCGCGCCGCTGCCCAGGTAGTCCACGTCAATGTCAGGGAAGCCTATGGGGGGCGCCGCCAGGGGGATGAAGTCGGCGGTCGTGGCGTCCAGATCGGCCGCCAGTTCGCCGAAGGCGTCGCGCACCAGGCGTGGATCGGGGACGGGGGTGACGAACTTGTCGGGCGGGTAGATCGAGGCGCCGAGGTAGTGGAGGCCGACCTTCAGCCCGGCGCGGTGGATCTTGGCGGTCGCGTCGGCCAGGCTGTCGAGGCCGCGCGGCCAGGCCTTGCGGTCGATCTCGTAGTGGCCCGTGCCGTTGCACCACGAGTTGCCGATCTGGAAGATCAGGATGGTGTCCAGGCCGGCGCGCTTGGCGAAGCGGATGGTGTCGTCCACGTCGGCCTCGGTGAGGTAGAAGCTGAGCATGTAGCTGTGGCGCGAGGCGGGTGACCGCTTGCCCCAGACTCCGCCGGGCCGTGGGCTCGGCAGGCCGGCGGCGCGCTCGCAGCGCGCAATCGCTTCCTCGAACTCGGCGCGTGGGCAGGCCACCACCGCCACTCCGGCGGGCCGGATGCCGTGTTGTGCTGTGGTCTGGCCGACGAGGTGCTTCACCCAGCCCAGCGGCGACCAGAGCGGCGCCTCGGCCGCCTCGAAGTCGGCCAACGGCACCACGCGCTGCGCCGCGCCCTGCCCCACCAGCGCCTCGATGTCGTCGATCACCACGCTCACCGTCTTCTTCGCCGCCACGCCGTTGTAGTAGAGGTCGACCGACGTCACCCGGTCGTAGCGAAGCGTGTCGTAGTCGGCGCGATCGATGGTCACCTGGCGCCAACCGGTGAAGTCGATGGCCACGTAGGCGTCCCGCGCGTGGTTGTCGCTGTCGCGGAGCTGGATCTTGAGCAGTTCGCCGCCGGCGTCGCCGTAGACCCAGGCGCGGATGGCCGCCAGTCCGGTCAGGTCGAGTGGCGCGGGCAGGGGCCAGCGGCCCCAGCTCCAGCCGTTGCGGTCCTCGCGCTGACTGGTGCAGGTGAACCGCGCCGCGGCCCCGCCCTCCTTCACCAGGTCCGTCACCCGCTCGAAGCGGTGGGAGCAGTCCGCGTTGTCGCCCGACGAGGCTGCGCCGCCCGACGGGCTGGCCATCACGTTCACCGCCGTGGGGAACACCGCGGTCGCGAACTGGTCGTCGTACCAGCCGTTGAGCCAACTCGCCGTGGTGCCGCCCTGCGGCACCGGCTGAGCAAAGACCTGCAGCCGGCGCACCGTGCCGGGCACGTTGAGGTCGGTGAGCTTCAGCACGAAGAAGCCCTGGCCGACGGTCAGCGCGAAGCGTACCCGGCCCTGGTCGCCGAAGGTGACCACCAGCTCGCCCCCGGCACGCTCGACGCGGGTCGGCCGCAGCAGGCCGCGGTCGGTCTCGACCAGAAACGCCGGCTCGGTCGCGGCGGGAGTCGCCTCCCGCCCGGCGCAGACCACGGGGCCGACCTTGCCATCGTCGCCGATGGTGACGGTGGCGGAGCCGAGCGGCAGTGTGACGGCGGCGAGGCAGGGGCCGGCGAGCAAGGACAGGGCGAATCCCAGGAGACGGCGCATGCGAGTTCCTCACGCGGATCGCGCCGCCATTGGCCCGGGCGAAGCGGCTTCCTGCCGCGACCCGTCACGCCTCCAGCCCCCGGTCGGCGCGCCGCTGGAGCAGCTCCGCCGCCAGCCCGCCCATCCCCCGCAGATCCTCATCGCGGACCCGCCGGAGCACGTCCGCTGCCGCCCGGCCGGGCAGGTCACCGATGGAGCTCACCGCCCAGCGCAGGCGCTGCTCCGCCGTGTCGTCGGTCCACCGCTCCGCGGCAGCCAGGAAGTCCCCGAGCACACGGTAAGCCTGCGGCGAGTCGCACACCTGTCCGTGAGGGCGCTCCATCGCAGCCAGCTCCTGGAGGACCTGGAACCGGAACGCGGCGTCCGGATCGTCAAGCCAGACCACGAGGGCATCGTATGCGGCAGTGCTGCGGAGGGCCGCCACGTCGTGGATCATCCGGGCCGCCACCATCGCCGGCAGCGCCGCCTCGCCGCGCTCCCGCAGGGCCTCCTGCGCCTCGTGCGTGACCTGCGGATCGTCGCCGATGAAGGACACGAACGCCCTCGGGTCGGTTGCCGGGTCGAAGCGCAGCCGCCGCACCTCGGCCACCCGTTCGCGCAAGTGGTCCGGCACACCGAGGATCCGGCGGACGATGCCGATCAGCCCGACCGGGTTGAATGGCTTGGGCACGTAGGCCTGCGCCCACTCGCGGAAGAACGCCGCCTCCGGAGTGTCAGGACCCTTGCAGGTCACGGCCACCACCGGGACCGACATCAGCTCCGGGTCCTGCCGCAACTGCTTCAGCATGTCCACACCGGACAGGCGTGGCATCAGGTGGTCCAGCACCACCAGATCCGGCGTCTCCCGCCGGATCTCTTCCAGTCCCTCCACACCGTCATACGCCGCGCACGTCCGGTAGCCGGCGCGCTCCAGGTTCACCACGATCAGCCGCACGATGTGCTTCTCATCGTCGATCACGCAGATGGACTGCGCCGCCTGCTCACCTGTCTCGCTCATGCTTCATGCCTTCCCGGCGCAGCGTCTGGCGCGCGCGCTGCAGCCGCCCCTTCACCACACACGGCTCGACCGCCAGCCGCTCGGCCGCCTCGGGCACGCTCAGGCCGGCGATGAGGCACAGCTCCACCACCTCGCGCTGGCTCGCGGGCAGGCCGGCCAGGAGCGCCTCCACCTCGAACCGCGCCGCCACCATCACCGCCGGGTCGGCTGCCGGAGCCGTGAGCGCCTCGATCTGGTCGGTCGGCAGCCACTCGGTGGCCCGGGCCAGAGCGCGATGGTGGCACCAGCGGCGGGCGATGCGGAACAGCCACGGACCGAACAAGGCCGGGTCGCGCAGCTCGTCCAAGCTCCGCCAGGCCTGGAGCAGCGCTTCCTGCGCCGCCTCCTCAGCCAGCCAGCCATCGCCAAACCAGCGCCGGCCGAGGGCGCGCAGCTCCGGGCGGTAGCGGTCGCAGAGGACTCGGAAGGCCGATGCATCACCCGCGCGAGCGCTGAGCACCAACTCCGCATCGCTGATCTCCGTGGCTGCGATCATGCCCTGCCTTTGTGGCCGTCAGGAGGGTGCCAGGTGTGGCACGGGTGGTCCGCCGCCCGTGTCCGGCCAACCAGCACGGGCAGCGGACAGCCCGTGCCACACTGCCGGATGCAGACCCTCACTGCTTGATGAGGGCTCCAGCTACCGGAACGGAACGGCCGGCTTCACGGATTGCTGGTGCTCACCAACGCCGCGAACCCCACCGCCAGCCGCGGGTTCACTTGCGCCGGCTGACCCGTCACCTCCACCACGTTCTCCGCCTTCACCGCATCCGCCGGGACGGCCAGGTCCTGCAGCGCCGTCGCCGTCGCCTCCAGCGGCCGCCCGTTGAACGTCACACCGACCCCGTCGCCCACCGCAGGGCCCAGCAGTCCGAGCCGCAGCGCCCAACTCGCCTTCGCGTCCGGCGTGGCCCGGATGATGAATCGCACCGGCGCCCCCGGCTGGAGGAACTGCAGCGTCCGGTCGCCGAACCACTCGTGCGTCACTCGCCTGCGGGCCGGCGCGCCGAAGTTCATCATCCGGAAGCTCAACGAGGCCGTGGCACGCGGCGGCAGCGGCACGGTGCCGTGCGCGGTGTTCGGCGTGCGCTCCAGCTTCGGCGCAACGGCGATGCGCTGCGGCGTGCCGTCGGCGCCCTCGCCGATGGCCCGCACCACCGGCCCGGTGAAGTACCCGGTCGGCAGCGTCAGGCTCAGCGGCACATCCTTTGCCGTGGCGCTATCGTTGAACAGGACCAGCGTGACCCGGTCCTCCTCCACGGTGGCAAAGCTCAGCACGTCCGGGTCGTCGCTGTCGGCCAGCACCCGCGCGCCGCGCAGGTCGCGCAGGATCCAGAGAAGCTGGTACATCGGGTCGGGATCGTCGGCGCCGCGCGGGAGGATGGTGAAGTGCCGGGCGTGCAGGTCGTGCACCAGGTTGACCGCCACCTTGTCGGCCTGCGGCAGGATCCCGCGCAGCAGGTAGCGCTCGTAGGGCAGCATCCGCTTGGTCCAGATGGCCTTGGGGTCGGCCAGCTCGGCCTCCGGCACGTCGTAGTTGCTCTCGGTGATCCAGACCGGGATCCGCCGGCCCTGGATCCGCTCGGCCTCGTTGACCAGCATCTCGGTCTGCACCGCGAAGTCTTCGGGCGAGACGTTGTAGCTGTGGAAGTCATAGAAGTCGATGGTCTCCCGGGTCTGCTCCAGCCACGGCACAGTCCACATCTGCCAGGTGTACCAGGGCTGCTGCCCCTGTTGATCGGCCGGCCAGGCAGGCGGCCAACAGAGCACGGGCCCGCCCACCAGCATCTCCGGGAACCGTGCCTTGACCGCCCGCGCCACCCGGTTGGCCATGTCGATGTGCAGCGCGGCGGCACCGTGCTCCTTGCCCCGTGGATCCTGAAACCAGTCGGCGTTCGGCTCGTTCCAGGTCTGCACCGCGCGAAGCTGCGGGTCGAACCGCTTCCACAGCGCCACGTAGCCGGCGCAGTAGGCCGCCCACTGGTCGAAGTCGGCCGGCCGGTTGGTCTTCTCGTAGCACAGGTACGCCGCCGGGGCGGCGAACGAGAACACCGGCTCGGCGCCCATCTGACGGATCACCGGCGCGAACCGGCCGAAAGCGTACTTGTCGCCGAAGAGCAGCGTCTGGGTGATCCGCTGGAGCGCCTCGTCGCCGTCGAACCACGCGGGGTCGTAGGCCGGCGGCGCGCACCAGTCGAGGTTGCCGCCGAAGCGGAACATGCCGGGCCGCAGCGCCGCCACCTTCGCCCGGTAGTCGGCGTCGGCCACCACATTGGGGAAGCCCTCGAAGGCGGTGATGCCGAACAGGCGCGCGCTGACGTCCGTCTGGTCGCCGAGCTGGATCCCGACCGAGGCGTCGAGCGTCACGCCGGCGCGGGCGGCTCCGGCGAACAGCAGCAGGATCACGGCGAGGCGCGGGTTCATGGCGTGGCTCTCCGTCGGCGTCGCTCACCGATTCCCCGGCCGGAGGATTCCGCCTCCCGGCACGGTACACTCGACCTCCGGCCCGAGCCGCGGGAAGGTGGTGAGGTGATGAGGACCCTGGGGACTTGTGCAGTCGTTCTGCTGGCTGTCCCGCTGGCCTCGTGCGGCGCGCCGAACCTGGCGGCCAACCCCGGCTTCGAGTCCGCCGACGAGCACGGCGCGTTGGCCGGCTGGGTCGGAGAGAGCGCCGGCATGACCACCGTGTCGTTCGCCCGCGACGCGGAGGTCGCGCGCTCCGGCTCCGCCTCGGGGCGGATCACGATCACTCCCACCGACAACCTCTCCTGGCCCGCGTTCGCGCTGCGGGTGCCGGTGAAGGCGGGGCAGTGCTACGCCGCCGAGGCGTGGATCCGGACCCGTGATGTGGCCAAGGTGGCGTACATCGCCGTGGACTACCTCGACGCCAAGGACGCCCGCGTCAGCTTCTCGGCCAGCGGGCTGGTGAGCGGGACGAAGGACTGGACCCGCGTCGCCGCCAAGCCGGTGATCCCCACCGGCGCCGAGACGATGGTCCTGCGGCTGATCCTCTACGGCTACGGCACGGCCTGGTTCGACGACATCACCCTCGCCCGCGACGAAGCCGCCGAGCGGCTCGCCGCGGAACTGGAGAAGCCCTTGCCGACCGACATGCTGGCCCGCGCGATCCTCAGCGAGGGTGACCCTGCGCCGCTCCATCGGCTGATGCAAGCCGCCGCCAAGGGCGGCAGCTACACCGTCGGCATCATCGGGGGCTCCATCACCCAGGGCGCGTCGGCCTCGGGCATGGACAAGCACTACTCGGCCTACGTCCTGCGCTGGCTGCGCGAGCACTTCGCCGCGGCGGAGTTCACCTTCGTCAACGCCGGCATCGGCGCCACGGGGTCCGACTACGGCAGCCTCCGCTGCCAGCGCGACCTGCTCGCCAAGGGTCCCGACCTCGTGGTCGTCGAGTACGCCGTCAACGACGGCGACTCGCTCGAGTTCGCCGAGACCTACGAGGGCCTGATCCGGCAGATCCTGAGCAGCCCGAAGCACCCCGCGGTGGTGACCATCTACATGATGAACGAGGCCGGCGGCAACGCGCAGGCGACCAAGAGCCAGGTGGATGCACACTACCACCTGCCGAGGGTCAGCTACCGCGACCTGCTGTGGCCCGAGATCGAGGCCAAGCGCCTGGCGTGGACCGACATCAGCCCGGATTCCGTGCACCCCAACGACACTGGCCACCACTACGCCGGCAAGCTGCTGGCCGCCGTCCTCGACCGCGCCCTGGCCGGCTTGCCGAAGGAGCCCGTGCCGGCGCCCGCCGCGGCGCTGCCGCCGCCGCTGCACACCGACGCATATCAGTTCACCGCGCTCTACGAGGCGGACGACCTGAAACCGGCTGCCAACCACGGCTGGACCTACGACCCGGCGGGCGGCTGGGACCGTTGCCTGAAGAGCGCTGTCCCGGGCAGCGTGGTGGAGTTCGACATGGCCGGCGACCGGCTCCTGCTCAGCTACTGGCGGATCCACGGCGCGATGGGGCAGGCGAAGGTGACGGTGGACGGCGGCCCACCGACCGTGCTCGAGGGCTGGTTCGAGCAGACCTGGGGCGGCTACCGGCAGATGGTGAAGCTGCCCGCCAACGGCGGCGGCACCCACCGCGTGCGCGTCGAGCTGCTGGCCGAGAAGAGCCCCGAGAGCACGGGGAACGAGTTCCGCATCCTGTGCCTCGCCGCGGCCGGGGTGCGCAGGTAGGGAGCCCGCCTTGAACCTGATCCTCTGGACCTGCCACGACACGGGCGTGGCCATCGGGCCGTACGGCGACCGCAACGTCGCCACGCCGCAGCTCGACCGCCTGGCGGCGAGCGGCACGGTTTTCGAGCGCAACTTCTGCACCACGCCGCTCTGCAGCCCGTCGCGCGGCGCCATCCAGACCGGACGCTATCCGCACGTCAACGGCCTGATCGGGCTCGTCAACCAGGGCTGGGACCAGCCGGCGGAGGGGCGCTGCCTGACGCACCTCCTCGCCGCCGCCGGCTACCACACCAGCCTGGTGGGTTTTCAGCACATCCGCGCCGACACCGCCACGCTCGGCTTCGACGAGCACTTCGCCGGGCAGCACTACCGGGCCACGGCCGGCGCCGAGAAGGTCGCCGAGCTGCTCGCCGCGCCGCCGCGCGAGCCGTTCTACATCGAGGTCAACTGCTTCGAGTCGCATCGCGTGTGGGACGCGGACGACGGCAGCGTGGACCCCGCCGCCCTCACGCCCCCGCCCTACTGGCCCGACTCCCCCGAGGTCCGCGAGGACATGGCCGGGCTCTACCGCCACGTGCTCCTCATCGACCGCGCCGTGGGCACCGTGCTCGACGCGCTCGAGCGCACCGGCTGCGCGTCGGACACGCTGTTCGTCTTCACCGTCGACCACGGCATCCCATTCCCGCGCTGCAAATCGACGCTGTACGACAGCGGCATCCAGACCGCGCTGCTGATCCGCGGCGACGGCGTGGTGCCCGCGGGCGCGCGCTGCCCCGCGATGATCAGCAATGTCGATCTGCTGCCCACCCTCCTCGATCTGCTCGGCCTGCCCAAGCCGGGCGGACTGGACGGCCGCAGCTTCGCCCGCCAGGCCACCGGCGCCGCGCGCGAGCCGCACCGGCAGTGGATCTTCTCCGAGAAGAGCTGGCACGACGACTACGATCCCATGCGCTGCGTCCGCACCGAGCGCTGGAAGTACATCCGCAACCTGCGGCCCGGCCCGCTCCTCACGCTGCCCCTGGACCTGCAGCCGTTCAACTGCCCCACCGCCCGTGCCATGCACAACGCCTACCTCGCCGACCGGCCCGCTGAAGAGCTCTACGATGTGCACGAGGACCCCCACGAGCTGCACAACCAGGCCGCGGACCCGACTCTGAAGAGCACCGTGGAGGAGCTGCGCGGCGTGCTCGACGACTGGATGGAGCAGACCGGCGACCCGTTCCTCGCCCACGGCTACGTCCCCGCGCCGGCCAAGAACTGGCAGGTCAGCGAGCGCGGCCGGCAGTGGTACCCGGGAGGTGACGCGTGAGCAGTCTCCGCACGCAGCTCTTCGAGCTCGCCGCCAACCGGGTGCAGCCCATCCTCGACGGGCTCGATGAGCAGGGCAAGGTCTGGCTCGACGGCAAGTGGGGGATCATGAACCAGGACGTGATCCTGCCCCTCACGGTCTTGGCGATGGTGCCCCACGCCGACAACCCGTGCTACGGCCGGGCCGAGCTGGTGGACGCCGCCCACCGCATCGCGCAGGGCACGTTCGACTTGCAGGACGAGCTCGGCCGCGTCGAGTTCGTCAAGCCCGACGGCTCACGCTGGGGCTGGATCCACATGCCGTGGCTGTTCTACGGCATGCTCGAGACCTATGCCCTCCTCGCCAGCGATGTGCCCGAGCTGCGCAAGCAGTTCTGGAAGGGCCGGCTGATGCTGGTCTACTCGCAGGTGCGCGACCACCTGGCCGGCGTCACCGACACGCACAACATCACCGCCTGGCACGCCATGGCCCTGGTGCTCGGCGGCAAGCTCCTCGGCCGGCCCGACTGGTACAAGGTCGGCGAGCAGGTGGCCCGCCGCACCGCCGCGGCGCAGACCGACGGCGGCTGGTGGGTCGAGGGCAGCGGCCCCACCACCCTCTACAACCTGGTCTACACCCACGCCCTGGGGGTCTATCAGCGCGTCTCCGAGGATCCTGGTGTGCTCCCCGCGCTGCGCCGCGCCGGTTCCTTCCACCGCCTGATGCAGTATCCCGACGGCTCGCTCGTCAGCCTGGTGGACGGCCGCGTGCGCCACCACCCGCGCCGCACGGCGTTCGGCGTGCCCGGCCTCGCGCTCAGCCCGGACGGGCGCGGCTACCTGGGGATCCTGGAGCAGGGCCGCCTGCCCTTCGCCTGCGAGGGCAACGGCTACACGGCCCTCGGCTCGGCGCTGCTCCACCTGGAGGACCAGCCGCTCCCCGTCGAGCGTGCCGCGGGCGACCTGGCCGACGGGCAGGCTCGGATCGCGCTCCGGGGCGACTGGACCGTGGCGGGGAGCGCCTTCACCGGCGAGACCACCGCGAGCAACCGCTGGTGGCAGGATCGCGCGCAGCACCTGGAGGTGCATCACGCCGGCCTGGGGCTGGTGATCGGCGGCGGGAACAGCAAGGGCGACCCCGCGCTCTGCCAGGCGCGGTTCAAGGTGGGGCACGAGGAGGGTGGCTACTACGCCACTTCCGCGAAGCTGGTGGACGACGCCGAGGCGCTCCTGGCGGTGCGCACGAGCTACCCGCGCGGCGACGTGCTCTGGCGCGTCTTGGCCGAGTGCGACGGGCTGGCGGTGGAGGCGAGCGCCGAGGGCGAGGGCACCTGCACGGTGAGCCTGCAGCTCTGGGCCAACCCGGGCGACGCGCTGGCCATCGGCGAGGAGCGCCTGGTGCTCGGCGCGGAGCCGGTCGCGCGGCACACGGGGACGTTCACGCTTGGCGGAGTTGCGTTCGAGGGACCGGCGCACGGGGTGCTGGCGTGGCCGCTGGTGCCGTTCAACCCGTACACGGCAGACGGCTCGGCCGAGCTGGAGGAAGCGGTGGCGACGTACTCCTACGCGGTGCCGCCGGGCGCCACGGAGCGGGTGATGCTGCGCGTCCCGTCCGTCCGCTCCCCTCTCCCGCCGGGAGAGGGTTAGGGTGAGGGCGACATGAGGCCCGTGGACCTGCCCTCACCCCAGTCCTCTTCCGGGGGGAGAGGGGGTCTGAGCGCTGGCCTCAGTCGGCCGTCCGTCTCCGGCCGGGCGGTCGTGCTCGGCCTCGCCCTCATCCCCGTCAACGTGATCTGGGTCGAACACACCGAGTGCGTCACCGAAGCCGCCATGGCCACCATGGCCTCGCTCTTCTTCACCGCCGTCTTCACGCTCCTCGCCACCGTGCTGGCCAACGCCCTCCTCCGCCGCCTCCGGCCGGCCTGGGCCCTCTCCGCCGGTGAGCTGCTCACCGCCTACGCGATGGTCTGCGCCGCCACCGCCGTCGCCGGGCACGACCAGGTCGAGGTGCTCGTCGCCACCATCGCCCACCCGTACTGGTTCGCCACGCCCGAGAACCAGTTCGCCGCGCTGCTCCATCCCTACCTCGACCGCACCCTGATCCTCCGCGACCATGACCTCCTGTCCGCCTTCTGGTCCGGCCACGCCTCGCTCTTCGGCGACCGGCTCCTCGCCGCCGCACTCCCCGCCCTGCTCGGCTGGACTGGCTTCGCAGTGGGGCTGTACGGGGCGATGCTCTGCCTCAACCTGCTCTTCCGCCCGCGCTGGAGCCAGGCGGAGCGGCTCGGCTACCCGTTGATCCAGCTCCCGCTCCAGATCGCCGATGCGCCGGGCGAACTGTTCCGCGGGCGCCTCTTCTGGACCGGCTTCGGCCTCGCGGGCGCCATCGACCTGTGGAACGGCGTCAGCACACTCTGCCCCGCCCTGCCGCGCCTGCCGGTCACTGCGTACGACCTGGCGCCGCAGCTCAGCTCGCCCGTCGGCCGGGCGCTGGGCTACATGCCGGTGTCGGCGTATCCGTGGATCATCGGCCTCGGCTACCTGCTGCCGGTGGAGTACCTGCTCTCCTGCGCCGTGTTCTTCTGGATCTGGAAGGCGGAGCTGGTCTACGGCGCCCTATTCGCCCGCGGTGGACGCTTCCCGTACGTGGCGGAGCAGTCCACCGGGGCGTACCTGGGCATCGCCCTGTTCGCCACCTGGAACGCCCGGCACCACCTCGCCGCGGTGCTCCGCCGGCAGGCGGAGACGGGCGCGCCCCGCTGGGCGCTGCCGGGCCTGGCGACGTGTGTGGCGGTCTGCCTGGCCTACGGGCATCGGCTGGGGATGAGCTGGGGCGTGGCCGGCGGGTTCTTCGTGCTCTACTTCGGGGTCTCGCTGGCGGTGGCGCGGGCGCGGGCAGAGATGGGCGTGCCGACGCACGATCTGCTCGGCGCCGGGCCGGACCGGGCGTTCGTGGCGTGGTGCGGCAGCGCGGCGCTCGGCCCGCACAACCTGGCGGCGTTCGCCACGCTGATGTGGTTCAACCGCGCGCAGCGGAGCCACCCGATGCCGCAGCAGATCGAGGGTCTGGAGCTGGCCGCGCGCCACGGCGCATCTCCGAACCGCGCCGCCGCGGCGCTGATGCTGGCCTGCTTGGCGGGCTTCGTGACGGCGTTCGTGACGATGCTGTGGCTCGGCTGCCGGCACGGCTTCGCGACGGTGACCACGGACGCGAGCTACTTCGGCTCCGACGCCTGGCTCTACATGGCCGCGCGCCTGAGCACGCCGCAGCGGTCGGACCCGGGCGTGGCGGCGGCGATGGCGGTCGGCGCGGGAGTCACGCTCCTGCTGCTGCGCCTGCGGACGCTCTTCGTCTGGTGGCCGCTGCATCCGATCGGCTATGCGGTGACGAGCTACTTCTTCGGGGCCATCCTCTGGGTGCCGCTGCTGGTG
>JACPDV010000044.1 GCA_016183835.1 Armatimonadota bacterium | reverse complement strand
CGCCGGCAAGATCCTGGCGGCGCTGGTGGCCCTGGGCGGGATCGGGCTGGTGGCGCTGCCGGCGGGGATCCTGGCGGCCGGGTTCGAGGAGGCGCTGGCCGAGGACCGCGAGCCGCGCGTCTGCCCGCGCTGCGGTGAAGCGATCCCCTAGAACGCTCGTAGCGCCGGCTTCACCGCTCCGCGATGAGGATCGGGATCGCCGGCAGATAGCCCAGCGACCAGCGGTTCCGCCGCTTGGGCGCGTTGCCCTGGGCGGCGGCCTCCACCTCGCGGAACGCCTCGATGATCAGGTTGTCCCCATAGCCCGCCTTGGCCGCGCCGGCGTCGGCCTTGATGGTCAGCGCCGCGCCGCCCTCGACCGCCGTCGGCGGGCCCAGCGTCACGCCCTTCGGCGGCTCGCTCAGCTCCAGTCTGATCTCCTCGATCTTGGCCAGGGAGCCGGTCTTCACCACCACCTGCGCCTCGCCGCCGAGCGGCACGCGGATCGGCCGCGCGCCGGGCAGCTCCACGGTGCCGGCGATCCCCTTCGGCCGCGCCGCGATCACCACCAGCTCCTGCGCCAGGACCAGGTGGTGGTAGGCGAAGGCCTGCATCATGTCGTCGGCGGGCAGCACGTTGTGCACCACGGCGCGGTCGCCGATGGTGGCGCTGCCCACCAGTTGGAGCTTGATGGGCTCCTCCTGCGGCTTGGGCGGGCCGACCAGGGTGACGCGGACCTTGTCGCGGCCGCGCGGCACCCAGCCGCCGATCAGGTCGAAGCCCTGTGTCGCGCCGCGCAGCCCGAGCCAGATGTCGCCGTCGAAGCCGTCGATGCGCTGGGCGTGGACGGTGATGGGCACGCCGCAGCGGGACGGCGCGTTGAGGCTGGAGGGCGTCACGCGGAGCTGGAAGTCGGGCCGCGGCGGGCTGATGCGCAGCCGGTAGGCATAGGCGCCGCCGCCGTGGCGCTGCGTGTCGGAGAGCTGCAGCCGGTAGACGCCATCCGCCGGGAGTTTGGCCAGCAGCCGCGAGTCGGCGTGGTGGGTCACCAGCCCGGTTTCGGGATGGTCGTAGTCGTCGTTCCAGGCGACGATCTGGTCGGCGCGGTCGTAGAGGCGGAGGAGCGAGTCGAGCGGCGAGCCGAGCCGCCGGGCGAACACCTCGCACACCAGCTCCTGCCCGGCGCGGCCGCTGAAAGTGAAGTTGTCGATGTCACCCGGCTTCTCGATCTGGCCGTTGATGACCACCGGGGGATCGACCCGCCGGACCTGCCGCGCGTCGTCGTTGGGCTCGATCTCGTCGCTCTCGGGGAGCTCGTCCACCATGTACTGCACCTCATTGGAGAGCGCGTGGTTGCGCCACTCGATCAGCGCCTGGCGGAACGGGTAGGGCCCCGGCGCGGTGTCCAGCTCGACGGTGCTGAACGGCAGGTTCCAGCCGGTGATGCCGGCCAGGGTACGGGTCCCCACCGGCCCGCCGAGCGGAAACATGGCCATCACGAAGGGCCGCTCGCCGATGCTGATGCGGTAGACGAAGTCCTCGCGCCCGCGGTAGATGGCGTCGCGGATCTCGAGGACGAAGTCGCCGTCCTTGGGGGCCTCGAAGCACAGCACGGGATCGGGCTGGAAGGTGTAGTCGTCGGCGTAGGCGAGCTCGTTGCCCTTGTCGTCGAGGAGGCTGAGGGCGGCCTGGAACCAGCCGGGCACCGCGTCGGCCAGGTAGGGCACCAGCACCCGGGCGTTGACCTCGATCACCAGCCGCTGCCCTTGGGTGGCGTGGAACTCGTAGCGGTCGACGTCGCCGGGCATGATCTGCCCGTTGAGCATGGCCGGGAGCGCCGGCACCGGAGTGGGCGGCGGCGGCGCCGAGTAGCGCCCGTTCTCCAGGATCTCGGGGAGCTGGCCGACCTGGAAGGCGAGCGGATTGGTCAGGCCGTCGGGCGTGCGGAGCCGCAGCTCGCGGTCGCCGGCGGCGGCGTCCGGGTCGATGCTGACCTCGATGGCCACCTCTTCGCCGAGCTGCGGGTTGAGCTGCCGCTTGGGGTTGAAGAGGATCGTCATCAACTCCCACAGGTCCTCGAGCGGCTTCTTGTCCAGCTCGCGGAGCGCCGGGTGGTTCGGCAGCTTCTCCTCGATCTTCTCGGGGACGTACTGCTTGCCGGCCTTCTCCGTGTTGATCTTGCGGATGTATTCGCGGATGTAGCGCGCGGCGTCACCCGCCTGGCCGGGTCCGAGGGCGCGGTACTGCTCCACCACCTTCGCCCGCACACCGGTACCGGAGAAGCGGACCTCCTTGGTGTTGGGCAGCCACTCGCCGCCCACGATCACCGCGAAGGTGCTGCCCTGCTGCCCGCCGGCGGGATAGGCGTAACCCAGGTGCGGGGTACGGTCTTGAGCCGGTGCGCGGCCCGCGGCCAGCAGTGCCGCGCACGCCACCCAAGCCAGCCCACTCTTGCGCATGGCGGGCCTCACATGATCTCGGTCAGCCGGCCGGTGCCCTCGGTCGGCGGATCGCAGACGGTCATCTCCAGCCCGCGCGGGTTGGGCATGGGGCCGAAGGGGTCGATGCCGAGCAGCTCATAGACACTGGCGATCAGCTCGCGCGGGTGGACCGGCCGCTCCGCCGGCTCGGTCCCGGTGGCGTCGGACGCGCCGACCACGTGCCCGCCCTTGAACCCGCCGCCGGCCACCACCGCCGAGAAAACTGCCCCATGATGGCTGCGCCCGCCGTTCCACGGCGCCTCCCACTGCACCTTGGGCGTGCGCCCGAATTCGCCGCTCCACCACACGATGGTGGTGTCCAGCAGCCCGCGGGCGGAGAGGTCCTTGAGCAACGCGGCCATCGCCTTGTCCATTTCCGGGAGCTTGCGGCGCATGATCTCGAAGTTCTGCTTGTGTGTGTCCCAGCCGGGGTAGTTGATGGTGATGTACGGCACGCCGGCCTCCGCCAGCCGGCGGGCCATCAGGCAGGACTGCCCGAAGGTGTTGCGCCCGTAGTCGTTGCGGACCTCGTCCTTCTCCTGGGTCAGGTCGAAGAGCTTGCCGGCGTTGCCGAGGATCAGGTCGTAGGCCTTCTCCTCACAGGCGTCCAGCGCGGCGTACTGCGGGTTGGCAAGATCGGCCTGGCCGAGGGTGTCCAGCTTGTGGAGCAGCTCGCGCCGGCTGCGCTGCCGCTGCTCGGTGACGCCGGCGGCCACCACGCCCTCGACCTCGAAGATCCGCTGGTTGGGGTCGCCGCCGGTGGCGAACGGCTTGTACCGCTGCCCCAGGAAGCCGGCCTCGGAGAACCGCCCCTGCGGCTGCGTGAGCACCATGTAGGGCGGGATCAGCCCCTTGTAGCCCGCGCCGTAGCCCTTGAACAGCGAGACCACCGAGCCGGCTGACGGGTAGACCAGCCGCCCGCCGGACTCGCGCCCGGTCTGGGTGATGTAGGCGGCGGTCTCGTGGCCGTTGTTGTGGTGGCTCATGCTCCGGATCACCGAGTACTTGTCGGCCACCTGTGCCAGGAGCGGGAGCAGCTCGCCGATCTGCAGGCCGTCCACGTTGGTGGCGATCGGGGTCTTGAGCGGCCCGCAGTAGTCGTAGCCGGCGTCGGGCTTGGGGTCGAAGGTGTCGGTGTGCGGCGGGCCGCCCCACATCCAGATCTGGATCACCGCCTTGGCGCGCGCCGGCTTGCCCGTGTTGGGCGCCTGTTGACCCGCCAGCACCTGCGCGCAAGTGCGCCCGCTGAGCACCAGCCCGGCGGCGCCCAGCATCATCCGCTGCAACGCGTCGCGCCGCGTCATCCGCCCGTTGTCGTCCATCGTCGTCACCTCCGTCCTGTGCGAGGCGTAGGGGCGGGGCTTGCCCCGCCCTCCGGCGCCGCCAGCGCTGGACGCGGTCCGCACCGCGACCTCCCACGAACCGGGCGGGGCAAGCCCCGCCCCTACGGCCATCTACCGAACCGCGTCGCCCGACACCGTCGTGGGCGGCCTGCTCAGTGCCGGTAGGGAACCTCCTTGCTGTTGATCAGCGCCCAGGACAAGTCTACCGCGCCGCCCACCTGCCCCAGCCCGGACGTCTTGAAGTACCCCAGCGCCACCTCGGTCTCCGCGGGGGTCGGCCGCCGGGTGAGGACGTTGACGTACAAAGCGGCAGTGAGCTGGGTCACGTCGCCCTTCGCCCACTCGACGCAGCCGAGCACCCGCCCGCCGCGCTCCAGCCGCCGCTGCACCTCGCTCGAGTTGAGCAGATAGAGCCGCTGGTCGTCCGTCGGCTGAGTGCTCCGCTCGCTCTCGAACCCGCTGTCCCGCGGCGGACGGCCGAACATCTCGAGGAACGGGCTGGTGATGCTCCCGTCGAACAGCGTGATGGTGCGCTGGTCCTCCGGCACCCAGGTGAACGGCTCGGGGATGTTGCTGGAGTAGCTGTCCTTGCCGCCGGTCATCCAGTAGATGATGTCGGACAAGACCTCGGCGTCGAGCCGCCGCGTGCCGTACATCGCGAACAGCGCCGGCGCGGCCGGGTCGGCGCTCCGCGGAATCGATGACTGCTGGTAGGCCCGCGAGTTGCAGATCAGCCGGAAGACGCTCCGCATGTCCCACTTGTGGGCCACCAGCTCGTGCTCGAGCACCTTGAGGAGATCGGGGTTGGCGGGCGGGTTGTCGGGCCGGATGTCGTCGGGCTCGTGGATCACCCCGCGCCCCATCATCCACGACCACATGCGGTTGACCAGGTTGCGGGCGAACCAGGGGTTGTCGGGCCGGATCAGCCAGTCGGCGAAAGCTCCGCGCGGGTCGACGTCGGGCGGGATGGTGACGCACTTGCCGTCCGGGAACTTGACCGCCAGCGGTCCGGCGGGCGCCGGGTTGAGGCAGACGATCTCCTCTTTCCACTCGGTGGTCTTCTTGTAGAGCACCCGGGAAAAGATGTTCGCCAGATCGGCCCGCTGGTCAGCCGGCCAGCCGCTCAGCCGGGTGCCCATCAGGGTCAGCCCGACGGTGTCGGCGATGCCGGCCGGGTCGTGGCCCTGCATGGCGCGGTAGAAGTTCACCGGCGCGACGCGGAAGTTGCTCCCGCTGGAGGTCAGCAGTTCGCGAACGAACTGGTCGGCGTTGGGCCACAGGTTGATGGGGAACTCCGACTTGACCCGCAGCAAGTCGCCCCACTTGAGCGCCTGGTACTCGGCGAACTCAGGGCGCTCGACGAGGCTGTCGACCAGCTTGGCGCGCTTGTCGGGGTCTTTGCTCTCGTAGAACGCGAGCCAGTCGTCGGGGAGCGGCAGGGTGCCGATCAGGTCGAGATAGACCCGGCGGATAAAGACCGAGTCACTGCACGGGTTGGCCGGCTGGATGCCGCGCTCCTGGAGGAGGGCGAACACCGGCCCGTCCACGGCGTTGGCCTTGACGGGCCACTCGGCGACCTCGAACGGCTCGGCAACCGCCGGCGCGGCATGCCCCCCCTCACATACCGCCAGGCACAGCACGAGGCACCAGCCCGAAGCCCGCCATAGCGTTGTCATGTTCGGACGCGACCCAGTGGGCGCGTGCCCACCGCTGACTTCCCGGCGCCGGTTAGGACGCTCTTGCGGCAGGTGGGGGCACCGCCCACCGCATGTATACCCAAAAGGACGACACCGCTCTACCACCTGTTCAACAGTGGATCTGCAAGTCCTTCGAGGATCTGGATCGGCGGCCGGTTCCAGCCCCTTTAGCCGCGGACGCCGGCCGGCGCGGCTTGGACCGGCTCGGAGGTGCTTGCCGCGATGGCTCGAAGCCCTGCCCGGAGCCACCGGCATGCCGTCCCTCACCACCCGCGAGCGCGTCGAGCGCACCCTCGACCTGCAGGAAGTCGACCGCGTCCCGGTCTACGACCTGCTCCGCAACGACGCCGCCTTCGCGTACTTCGCCGGCGAGCCGCTCCCTGCCCTCCGTGACACCCCGGAGACCCACGCCGCCCTCCACGCCATCGCCGCCCGCGCCACCGGCGCGATGTGCGACATGACCCGCGACGTCGGCTTCGGCCCCGTCTCCGCCGCCGAGGTCACCGACGGCTTCGGCTTCGTCCACCGCTTCGACCCGTTCGAAAAGACCGCCTGGATCGCCTCGCGCCCCTTCGACGACATCCCCGGCGCCGTGGCCTTCCTCGAGCCGTGGCTGGGCATGATCGAGCAGGGGCGGCGCGACTTCGATCCGGCGGCCTGCCGCGAGCAGCACCACCGGAGCTTCCTGCACACCCAGGCGCTGCTCGGGGAGACGGTCAACCTGCTCGCCGTGCAGGGCGTGGGGCTTGACGACGTGCGGCACCGGCTCGGCCTGGAGCTCTTCGCCTACGTCGAGGCCGACCAGCCCGGCCTGGTCAGCGCGGTGATGGAGGCGATCACCCAACAGAACATCGCGATCTGCCACGCCGTGGCCGACCTCGCGCTCTCGCCCGTCGTCATGACCTACGGCGACATCGCCTACAAACAGCGCCTGATGCACTCGCCCGCCTGGCTCCGTGCGGAGTTCTTCCCCCGGCTGGCACGCCTCAACGCAGCCTGGCACGAGCACGGCCACCGGATCCTGTTCCACTCCGACGGCTACCTGATGGAGGTGATGGACGACCTGCTCGACGCCGGCATCGACGGGCTGAACCCCATCGAGACCGTGGCCGGCATGGACCTCGCGGAGATCCGGCGGCGCTACGGCCGGCGGCTGTTCCTCACCGGCGGCATCGACATGAGCCAACTCCTGTCGCTCGGCTCGCCGGACGAGGTCCGCGAGGTGTGCCGCGCGGCGATCCGCAGCGCCTACCCCGGCTACTTCATGGGCTCCACCACCGAGGCGGACAACAGTTGCCGGCTCGACAACCTGCTGGCCATGGTCGCGGTCGCGCGGGAGCCGCGCTGAGGCTACGCCTGCCGCAGGGCGGTGACGACCTTGGCGGCGTCGGCCTCGTTGTCCAGGCCCACGTACATCACGAAGCGGTCGCCGATCACCGCCGCCGAGAGCCCGCGCAGGTTGATCCCCGCCGCCGCCATCTTGGCGGTCAAGTCGGCGCCGATGCCCGGCCGGTCCGCGCCCTCCACGCGCACCGAATGCACGCTGCTGGTAGCCCGAAAGCCCAGCCGCGTGGCCGCCGCGATCTGCGCGTCGCCGCGGATGGGCGTGACGAACGCCACCCCGCTGCCGGGCTTGCCCGGCTGCCGCCGCGCGATGATGAAGGCGAGGTCGGCTCCCGCCGCCTTCAGCTCGCCGAGCACTTCGGCCAGTGCGCCCGACTGGTCCTGGATGCTGGCAGCCCACACTTCGGCTCGCTCGATCTTCAGGTCCATGGTCAAACCTCCCGGGCCGCGCGTCGCGGCGGCACCCCCTGTCCGGCCCCTCCAGGGCGGTGTACCATCCGCGCCGCGGGGCTGTCAAATCGGCAGCCCGCCAGGGAGTCATTGCCGGCGCCGGGAGTCCTGTCTGCTCCTCCCCCTGCGAAGCGGGGGGAGGCGGGAGGGGGGCCCTCCTGCTACCGCAAACCGGCCGCAAACCCCCACCCCGTCCCTCCCCCGCTTCGCAGGGGAGGGGGCTCCCGAGACTCCAAACACGCCCGGCCGCCACCTGCCGCCCCAGCCGGCCTGTTCCATAATGCGCACCGAAGAACGGAGACGTGATGGACAGGCATCCGGTTGGAGCCGGCCGGCTGGCGACGGTGTTCCTGGCTGCGGCCATGGTCTACGGCGCCGCCGCCGCCGACCCGGGCGCGGCGCGCCAGGCGCTGAAGGCGAGCCCCGACGACCAGGGCGCACTGCTCGACTACGGCATCGCCCTCGCCGCCGCGCACCGCGACAGCGAAGCCACCGCCGTTGCCGAGCGGCTGCTCCGCGTCCAACCGTTGACGCGGGACGCGGCCGTCTTCGCGCTCTACGGCCGCGGGCAGGAGCGTCGCGATCCCTGGTTCGCCGAGTGGTGCTACCGGCAGGCGGTGGAATGCGCCACCACCGACGGCGCCAAGCAGATCTACGGCCGCCTGTCCGACCAGGCCCACGCCGCACAGCAGGGCAAGCCGTGGGCCGAGCCCAAGAGCTCGCTCGACCTGCCGCCGATCCTCCGCTGGCAGCGCGCCCATGCCGACGACTTCAACGCCACGACCCTCCTGGTGGCCGCTCTGCTGGACGCCGAGCGCTACGTGGAGGCGGAGACCGCGCTGCGGCCGTGGCAGGCCAAGCTGCCCGACGACAACACGCTCTGCTACGGACTGGTCCTCGCCCTGGCGGGACAGGGACGGCACACCGAAGCCCTCGAGATCGGCGCCAAGGCGCTGCCCCAACGAGGTGACGACGCGCTGCTCCACAGCCTCCTGGCGGAATGCCACCTGTCGCTGCGACAGCTCGACGAAGCCGTTGCGGAGGCGGAGGCGGGGCTCAAGATCAAGGCCAACGAGAAGCTCCACCGCACGCTCGTCGACGCGCGCCAGGAACAGGGCAAGTGGGCGGAGGGGCTGGAGGCCGTCCGGAAGGGCCGGCCCGGGCTGCCGAGCGAGGCGCCCGCCGCGGAGCCGCCCGACGCGCAGTGGTTCTGGTACCTCTGGGAGGCCCGCCTGCAGTGGGGTGCCGGGAACCGCGCGGCGGTGGCGCGGCTGCTTCCCGGACTGAAGCACATGGGGCCGGAGGACCGGGAAGTGCGCCTCCTCGCCGCGCGCCTGTCCGCCGCGGCCGACGGCGCCGGCTGGGACGCGCAGCGCGAGCTGGCCGATGCGCTCAGCGCCGCCGGGCAGTTCGACGAGGTCGAGGCCGCCTGGCAGCGGGCCATCGCCGGCGCACTGGACTCCGCCGCCGCGCTGCAGTGCTCGAGTGACCTGCTCAGACTGGGGCTGGTGGGGCTGGCGGAGACCGCCGCGCGGCGCGCGGTGGTCCTGGCCGCCGACGACGCCAAGCCGGCGGCGCAGAAGGCTCTGGCCGAGGCGCTGCTCGGGCAGCACCGCCTCGCCGCGGCGGCCGAAGCCGCCGCCGGCGACGAGGTGCTGCTGGCGAAGGTGGCCGCCCAGCGGGCGGAGCGTGAGAAGCGCAGCTATCCGCCGAGCGTCGTCGCCGCGCGCGACAAGGCGCAGCAGGACCCGCAGCCCGCCAACGCACACAACCTGTGGGCCATCGCGCTGAGCGGCGCCGGCTTCGACGACGAGGCCGAGGAGCTGGGCCGGGCAGTCCTGGAGCGGTTCCCGGGCAACGGCCCGCTGCTCGGCAACCTGGCGGGCTATCTTCGCAAGCTGGGCCGCTACAACGAGGCCGCCCTCAACGCCGTCGCCAGCCTCCATGCCACGGTGCAGCGGAGCGGGGTGGACGAGGCTTTCAGCTACAGCACGCTGGGCCGCTCGCAGCTCGAGCTGGGGCACCACGCAGCGGCCGAGGAGGCGCTTCGCCAGGCCGTCGCCAAGCAGCCGCAGATCTCGGCGAACCTGGTCTACCTGGCCACTGCGCTGCGCAACAACGGGCAATGCGGCGAGGCGGAAGTGCTCGACCGCCAGGCCGTCGACCTGAAGCCCGACGGCGCCTGGGAACACAACGAGCTGGGCCTCACCCTCAACCAACAGGAGCGGTGGTACGACGCCGAGGTCGAGTTCCGCGCCGCGCTGCGGGCCAAGCCGGACAACGCCACCTACGCCGGCAACGTGGGCGACACGCTCAACCACCAGGAGCTCTACCCCTTGGCCGAGGTCTGCCTGGAGCCCGCGGTGGCAAAGTACACGGCCAACAGCCGGCTGCCCAACCTGCTCGGCCACGCCCTGTACAACCAGCAGCTCTGGGACCCGGCGGCCGCCGCCTACCGCACCGCCATCGAGCGCAGCCCGCGGGACAGCGTGCTGCACGCCAACCTGGCCGGCGCGCTCCTCCGGGCGGGGAAGCGCGAGGAGGCCAGAGCCGTCGCGCAGCACGCCATCGAGCTCGGCAACCGCAGCCACTGGGTCTACAAGGAGCTGGGGCTGAAGCCGTAGGGCGTGTGCGCCGAGAGGGCGTCTTGGTTCGCCATTCGGCCCCCTCTCCCGCCGGGAGAGTGCTGGGGTGAGGGTCTTGCCGAGCCGTCTTACCGCTCCATACCGCCCGCCTCCCGCCGCCCTCGCCCCCACCCTCTCCCGGCGGGAGAGGGAGCCCGAGGTGAGCCGCCGGACTCCCTCTTACCGCGGCTCGTAGCGCGCTGCACCGGTGGGATTGGGGTAGAGCACCGAGTCGGCGCGGAGCCACTTGGCGTGCCCGTCGCAGAAGCTGAATCCACTGCCCTCGAAGTGCCGGGTGGTGGGCACGTTGCCGGGCGGGATGAGGTAGCCGTCGTCGGTGGTGCCCTGCGCGCCGCCGGCCTCCTCGATGAAGAGGAACGTGGCCGCCGGGCTGACGATGCGGGTGACCCGCATCCCCACGTGGAAGCCCAGCACGCCCACGTAGCTGCCCAGCAGGGCGTTCATGGCGTAGCTGTTGCCCTGCTCGCTCTCGTCCTCGGGGCAGACGTTGATCTGGGCGTTCTTGGTGTAGGGGAAGAGCCCGCCCAGCTCCGGCCGGAAGTCGCCCGGGTTGCCGTTAGGGAAGTTGCCGTACCAGACCCAACCGCCCGACTGCCCGTTGCCGGGCGCGTTGTCCCACATCGACGGCAGGTGGCCGTCCCAGTCTTCGGCGTAGAGCATGACGGCGGTGCCGAGCTGCCGATGGTTGCTGAGGCAGCTCGTCTGCAGCGCCTTGGCCCGCGCGCGGGCGAAGACGGGGAACAGGATTCCGGCCAACAGCGTGATGATGGCGATCACCACGAGCAGCTCGATCAGCGTGAATCCCGACCAGCGAGCCGCGGTGCGCATGTTGTGCTCCACCCCTGTCGATGCCTGTTTACCGCAACCGGACGGGGCGCCAAACCCGAAAAAGGGGTCAGGCTACTTTTCTTGACAGGCGCGCCCGGCGACGGTACGCTCGGCCCGGAGAACGCCCATGGGCCGGTTCGCCCTCGTGGCCGCCGCCGTGTTGTCGTTCACGCTCGCGCTCGCGCTCCTCGCGGCTGATGAGCCCGCCGGGAAGCCGCTCTTTGCCGAGCCTTTCGACGACACCGACCTGCTCGCGCGCGGGTGGTACGACGGCGCCAAGTTCACCCTCGGCGCGAACGGTCCTGCCGCCGGCAAGGGCTGCATCGAGTTCCACTGGAACGAGGGCGGCACCAAACCCGCCTGGTCCGAGGGCGCGCCGCGCGCCACCCGGTGCCGCCCACCGCGGTGGTCTACCTCCGCTTCTACCAGCGGCTCTCGCCCGGCTGGGGCTGGACCGGGCGCAACTACCACCCCCACCTGATCCAGTTCATGACCAGCGAGAACGGCAAGTGGGACGGCCCCGCCGCCACGCACCTGACGCTCTACGTGGAGCCGCTCAACGGCAAGCTGCGCCTCGCCGCACAGGACATCCAGAACAGGGACGCACCGCACGGCCTGACCCAGGGCCCGCTCCGCGGCGGCTACAACGGCAAGCTCTACGACAGCGACGAGGTGCTGTTCAACGACGACCAGTGGCACTGCGTGGAGGCCATGTTCAAGCTCAACACGCTCGACCTCGCCGCCGGCACGCCGACCGCCGACGGCGAGCTGCGCGGCTGGGTGGACGGGAAGCTGGTGATCGAGCACACCGACGTGGTTTTGCGCTCGGTCGACTGGCCGAAGATGCAGATCAACCAGCTCCTGCTCCTGCCCTATTTCGCCCCGGGCCTGCTGCCGCACGCGCAGACCCTGTGGCTCGACGAGCTGGCTTTCGGCACCGCACGGATCGGGCCGCTGCCCGGCGAGTGACGGGGAGAGCGCGATGGGTGGACTGGGCTGCCTGCTCCTCACCGCCGCCGCGATGGCGGCGCCGGTGGATCATCCGGCCGTGCTGCTCCAGCGCCTGGATCTGGCCCGGCCGGGGCTCGAGGCGGTGCGCGCGGCGGCCGAGCGGAACGACGTCCAGGCGGCCTGCGCGGCCCTGGCCGAGCACTACCGCAAGCGCACCGAGCCCGCCGTGCCGGGCGACCTCCGCGGCCGGCGCAGCGTCGGCGCCAAGCGGCTGGAGGAGGCCAACGCCGCGCTCGAGAGCCGTTTCGTGGGGCAGCCCAACTACGGCCTGCAGCCGGTGCCCACCCCCCTCGACTGGGCCTACAACCCGGGCAAGGATCCCGAGTGGACCTGGCAGTTCAACCGCCACAGCGCCTGGGAGGCCCTGGCCGCAGCCTACGCTGCCACCGCCGACGAGCGCTACGCGCGCTGCTTCGTCGAGCTGCTCCGGGACTGGGTCGCCAAGAACCCGCCCGGCACGCGCTACTCGTGGCGGACCATCGAGGCGGGGATCCGGCCGGTGGTGTGGCTCCCGGCCTTCTTCGCCTTCCTCGCGTCGCCAGCCTTCACCCCGGCGGATCAGGCGCTGATGCTCGACAGCTTCGCCGACCACGCCGACTACCTGGCGCCGCAGGGGCACTTCAGCAGCGGCAGCAACTGGGGCATGATCGAGAGCATGGGGCTGCTCCACATCGGCGCGTTCCTGCCCGAGCTCCGCGACGCGCGCGCCTGGCGCGGCACCGCCTGGAGCCGGATCGAGGGCGAGATGTTCCGCCAGGTGCTGCCCGACGGCGCGCAAACCGAGCTGACCACCAGCTACCACTTCGGCGTGCTCAACGACTTCCGTGAGGCCGCGGACATCGCCCGGCAAGGCGGGATCACCCCCAAGCCCGAGTACGACGCGCGCTTGCAGCGGATGTACGACTACGGGCTCTGCCTGGTGAAGCCCGACGGCACGGTGCCGATGCTCGGCGACTCGTGGCCGGGCAACATCCGCGGCACGCTCGCCTCCGGCGGCCGCGCCTACCAGCGGCCCGATCTGCTCTACGTGGGCACGGCGGGCAAGGAGGGCGCGCCACCGGCCGTCCTCGACACCCACCTGCCCGACGCCGGCTACTACGTCTTCCGCACAAGCTGGACCGACCCGCAGGGCATCTGGCTGCTCACCGACATCGCCCACCGCTGGGGCGGCGGACACCAGCACCCCGATGCCCTCCACCTCGAGCTGTATGCCTACGGCAAGACCCTCACGCCCGACACCGGCAGCTACCTCTACTACGGCCCCGGCCGCGCCGCCGCGAGCCGCACCAGCGCCCACACCACCGTGACCGTGGACGAGGCCGACCAGAACCACGCGCCCGCCGTCGCCCTGGCGCTTGGCGAGACCCCGACGCTCAGCTTCGTCGACGGGGAGCAGCCGGGGTACCCGGAGATCGTCCACCGCCGGCAGGTGGCGTTCGCCCGGCCGGCCGGACTGGCGCCGCTCTACGTGCTGGTGATCGACCGGCTCACCGGCCCGGGGCATCACACGCTCGACCAGGCGTTCCACTTCCTGCCCGGCACGATGGCGGTGGACGTAGAAGCGCTCTCGGCCCGCACCACCAACCAGCCGGGCCCCAACCTGCTGGTGCAAGCCCTGCGCCGCGAGGGCGTGAGCCTGGAGCCGCTCGACTCGTTCGTCTCCTTCACCTACACCGTGAAGGAGCCGCGCCCGGCGGTGCGCTTCCGGCAGACAGCCGAGCTGCCGGCCCGGTTCGTCACGCTGCTGGTGCCTTATCCCGGCGAGACTGCGCCGGAGCTGACCGCGACCCTGGTCACGGACCGCGACACGCTGGTGGAGGTGACGGTGAGCGGGCCGGGCTATCGCGACCGCCTGCTGGTGGCGGGCGGGCAAGGTGTTGAGCTGCGAGCGGGTGGCGGACGGGCGGTGAGTGGCCAGACCCTCCGGGACCCCCTCCTTGGCAAGGAGGGGGTGAAGGAGGGGAAGCCGCGCTGCCGGTACGCTACTGCGCCGGATCGACCACGAACGACACGCGGCACTGGTCGAGGAACTTGCTCTTGGCGTTCTCAGCGGGGACCAGGTCGGCCTCGCCGTCCTCGATCACCGGATCGCAACGGAAGCTGCCGTGGCGGCCCACCGCGCGGACGATGATGGGGTTGTCCCCGGCGCGCTTGTCGACGTCATCCAGGCTCCGGACCCAGCTCACGATGCCGGTGGCGAGCACGAACTGCGGGTCCACGTGCATCGTGCCCCAGACCTCGGAGCCGTCCCGCTTGACGACCTTGGGCGACATGGCGGGCATCAGCTCGTAGCCCCGCGCGTCCACCACCAGCCCGGTGTAGGGCCCCGGCTTGCGGTCGGGCAGGGCCGGCGCCACGGGCGGCTTCTCGGGGATGTCGAGCGCGGCCGGGGGCTCGCGCCCGGCGGCCGGCTCGGTCTGCAGCCGCTGCTGCCGCGCGGGCTCCTCGTTGTGCTCGATGGCCGGGATGACCACCGACGCCAGGCTCCCCTCCTCGCCGAACAGCGGCGCGGTCATCGTCACCCGGTAGATGTTGTCTTCGCCGAGCTTCTCTTCCACCACCCGCGCGCCCCGGATGACGGCCTCCACCTTGGTGTGGATGTCGTCACTCACCAGCTCGTAGTTCCTGATGGTGGTCTCGGAAGTGACGCGGACGCCGGCGATGGTCTCCGCGAGCAGCCGGTAGGCGTCGCCGGTGGCCACGCGCTTGGCCCGCACCTTGGCGAGCGCGCTCGGATTGGCCTCGGCCACCGGGCCCTCGCCGGTCACGGTGACCAACTGGTTGGTCCAGTCCCGCGCGCACTGCCGCTCTTTGCCGTCGGCGCCCTTGGACTGCACCTTCTCGATCACCGCCTTGGTCCCTTCGGCGGCCAAGAGCATGCCCCCGAGGACGGCCACAGCCCACAGCAACCACACCTTCACCCTCATGGCTCCCTCTCTCTCTGCGACCGCCCCGGGTCGTCCGGGGTGTCGATCTGCTCTGACTCCGCTCCCGCCCGCCTTGGTTCCGCCGTCACGGTTCGTTCACACATCGCGTTTGCGGCGGCTGAAGTGGAACTGGCGGCGGCCAGGGTCAGCGGTCGTTTTTGTAGTCGTGGATGTAGTCCTCGAGCTGCTTGGTGCGTTCCTCGGTGAGCTGCTTCTGGCAGCCGGCGCGGAGGAGCGGCTCGGCGCTCCCGTCGCGCATCTCATCCCCGGCGAACCGGCACTCCAGGTCGCGGAACCGGACCCACGCGCGCTGCGCCTCGCGGAGCTTGTCGGTGGCGACCTTGTCGGGCAGGAGCGGCAGCAGCTTGCGGTAGACCTCGTTGAGCTTCCGGTCGGCCGCCTCCGCGTCGCGCCAGGCCTGCTGGTTCATCTCCTGCTGACTCTGGGCCAGCATCGGAGCCACGAGGCCGACCGCGCCGAGCACGGCGGCGAGGGCGAGACGGGATCGCATGGCTTGCCTCCCTGCCGCACGGTACGCCACCGACTCGGCCCGGACCTCCCCGGGCTCGACGCTACCGGCTGCCGCCGGTCACGGGTTCGGCCGGCGCTGCGCGCAGCCCGCCTGACCGCAGGGCGCGGCCCAGCTCGCCGGCGCCGGACGGCACGGGCGAGTCGCTGAGCTCGGGCACGTTGTAGCTGTACCACAGCGTGTCGTAGAACCGGGCGTCGCGCTGCGGCAGCAGGATCGGCTTGTGCGCCCGTCCGTCGCGGTCGAGGTAGCTCAGGTAGACCTTGGTGAACAGCCCATCGGCCCGCTTGCTGCTGAAGGCGATCCAGCGCCCGTTGCTCGACCAGCTATGCCGTGTGTCGGCGCGGGCGCTGTTGATGGCGAGCGGCACGTCGCGGCCGGTGCGCAGGTCGATCAGGCCCAGGTCGCTCGACGGCTGGTGGATGGGGAAGCAGCCGTAGTCGCACGCGGTGTGGAGCAGCCACCGGCCGTCGGGCGAGACGCGGGGGAAAACCAGGCTCCGACCGGCGGCCTCGCTCGAACGGACGACCTCAGGCCGGCCGAAGCGGTCGGTCGCCGGGTCGTAGGGCACCCGCATCAGGCTGTAGCGCACGTCACGATACTGCGGCGGTGGCACGACGGTGTCGGGACGCCAGAGTCGGCGGGCGCGGGCGAAGTAGAGCCAGCGGCCGTCGGGCGCCCAGCAGGGGTAGGTGTCCAGCCAGCCCTCCTCGTCCAGCCCCGCGAGCGGGGTGAAGCGGCCCTCGGCGACGTGGTAGGAGACCAGGCTGGAGGTGATGTCGAGCACGTCCCGGGTCTCCTCCCCGGCGGCGTGGAAGAACTGCCGCACCTGGTTGACCGAGTACGTGGCGAAGCGGCCGCTCGGGTGCCACGAGCCGTAGCCCACCGGCCGGTCGAGCCGCACGGTCCGGCCGCCGGCGCTAAGCAGCGTGCCGTTGCCGTACTGGCGGTGGCGAAAGCCCAGGCTGAACCGGTCGGGGTGCGAGGCGGACAGCGTGTGGCAGTTGACACAGCCGTGGTGGAACTGGCGGCCGTGCATCACCGTCGTGGTGCGGAAGCCTGTCAGGTCGCGCTGGTAGATCCCCACGTCGGACCAGAAGTTGTAGAGCGGCGTGATCCAGCGGTACACCAGGTAGCGGTCGATGGGCTCGGCGGCCACCTGGATGGTCAGCGGCCGGAACCGCCGCCAGTGCCGGCCGGGACCGCGCACCGCCACGGTCAGCGTGAGGCTGGCGCCCGCCTCGGCGGCCAGCAGCCGGCGCCAACGCCGGAGCGGGAAGGCCACCTCGGGTCGGCGGCCGGCCGCCTCCACCGCCACGCCGCGGCCGCCGCGCGCCAGGGCGTAGAACCGGTCGCCCGGCTCGTCCACGCGCAGCGCAGGCGGCGCCAGGTTGGGCGGCCAGGTGACGCCGTCGAGGTCGGGAGTCATCCGGGGCAGGTCGGCCACGCTCTCCGCGTCCGGCCCGGGCCGTGGCAGTGGCCGGCACCACACGCCCAGGGCCAGACCGGCCACGATGGCGGCCAGCGGCGTGAGGCGGCGCTTCATCGGCCGCCCCCGGACGTGCCGAACAGGCGGTAGCCGTAGTACGTGTCCGACCACGGCCCGCCAAGCAGCTTGAGCGCCGACACGGGCGGCCGGCCGGGCGTGCGCAGCACGATCCTCAACTCGTCCCGATCGCAGCCGAGCGCGCGCACGAAGGCATCGAAGCGCTCGCGCGTCGCGGTCCGCACGCGCCAGGGTCCCAGCTCGGCCGGCTGGCCGTGAAGCGCCTCCCAGCAAAGCACCGCCTCCTCCAGGTGCCGCGGCAAGTGATCGCGCCCGAAACCGGGCAGGCTCGGCAGCGCCGCCACCAGCGGGTCGAGCTGGTGGCTCAACAGGTACCAGCCCAGCCGGTACTCCGCCGCCAGCCGGTAGCCGGGGTGCTCGGCGGACAGCAGCTCGAAGCGGCGCGTGGTGGAGTATTCCGCGTAGGCGTCCTGCCGCAGTGCATGGCGGCCG
>JACPDV010000338.1 GCA_016183835.1 Armatimonadota bacterium | reverse complement strand
CGAAGCGCTCAAGCTGGAGCGCGTGGAGACGGCGCGCGCGGCGCCCGAGTCGCGCCCGGCGCCCACGCTCGATGCGAAGGAGGCGCGGGTCGCCGCGGCGGTCAAGCTGGTGCCCCAGAGCATCGACGATCTGATCGAGGCGACCGGATTGGCGACTCCTGAGGTACAATCCGCGCTTGTGACCTTGGAGCTGAAGCAGGTCGTGCGCAGGCTCCCGGGCAACCGGTTCGTGCGCGCGACCTAACCGGCCCACGGCGCCGAGCGAGCATACTCTTCATCATGGCCAAATCGCTGATCATCGTGGAAAGCGCGGCGAAGACGCGCACCATCGGGGGGTTCCTGGGCCCCGACTTCCGCATCGAGGCCTCCCTCGGCCACGTGCGCGACCTGCCCGACAAGGGCCTCGGTGTGGACACCGAGCACGGTTTCAAGCCCACCTACCGGGTCATGCGCGACAAGCAGGCCACGGTGAAGAAGCTCCGCCAGGCCGCCGAGGACGCCGACCGGATCTACCTCGCCACCGATCCCGACCGCGAGGGCGAGGCCATCGCCTGGCACCTCCAGGAGGCCCTCGGGCTCAGCGACGCGCTCAGAATCGAGTTCAACGAGATCACCCGCACGGCGGTGGAGAGCGCGCTCGAGCATCCGCGGCGGGTGGACATGGATCGGGTCAACGCGCAGCAGGCGCGCCGCGTGCTGGACCGGCTGGTGGGCTACAAGCTGAGCGAGCTGCTCTGGCGCAAGGTGCGCAACGCGCGCAGCGCCGGGCGGGTGCAGTCGGTGGCGGTGCGCCTGATCGTCGAGCGTGAGCGAGAGATCCGCGACTTCGTGCCGCAGGAGTACTGGCGCATCACCGCCCTGGTGTGTCCGGCCGACCGGCCCGGCGACGTGTTCGAGGCCCGGCTGGAGCGCGTCAACGGCGAGAAGGTGGACGTCGGCACCATCGCCGACGAGGCCGCTGCGAACCAGGTCGTGGCCGAGCTGCGGGCCGCGCGGCTGGAGGTCGCGGAGCTGCGCACGCGCGCGGGCACGCGACAGCCGTTCCCGCCCTTCATCACCAGCACGCTCCAGCGAGACGCGAGCACGCGGCTGGGTTTTCGCCCGCAGCGCACCATGGCCGCGGCGCAGCGGCTCTACGAGGGCCTGCCGCTCGGCGGCGACACTCCGGTGGGCATGATCACCTACATGCGTACCGACTCCACCCGCGTGGCGAACGAGGCGCGCGAGGAGTGCCAGGAGTACATCAAGCACACCTGGAGTGCGCAGCACATGGGCGCCGGCCGGCGCGGCGCCGCACCCAAGCGCGCGCAGGACGCCCACGAGTGCATCCGCCCCACGCACGTGCTGCACCACCCCGACGAGGTGGACCGCCAGCTCCCGGGCCGCGACCACGCCGACGAGCGGCGGCTCTACCGGCTGATCTGGACCCGCTTCGTGGCCAGCCAGATGGCGCCGGCCAAGCTCGAGACCACCACCGCCGACATCGCCGCCGGCCCGCACCTGCTCCGGGCCAGCAGCACGAAGGTGGTCTTCCCGGGCTACATGGACCTCACCGGCATCCCCCGGCCGGAGCCGAAGGCCGCCAGCGAAAACGGCGAGGAGGACGGCGAGGACGAGGACCTCGGCCGCGCGCTCCCGCCGCTCAGAGAGGGCGAGCCGCTGCTCCTCAGGGACACCACTCCAACGCAGCGCTTCACCCAGCCGCCGCCGCGCTACACCGAGGCGTCGCTGGTCAAGACCCTCGAAGAGCGCGGCATCGGGCGGCCGAGCACGTATGCGCCCATCCTCACCACCATCACGGAGCGCCGCTACGTGCGCCTCGAGAGCCGCCGGTTCCAGCCCACCCCGCTGGGTGAGGCGGTCACCGAAGCACTCGTGCAGCAGTTCCCCAAGGTGCTGGACGTGGACTTCACCGCCACGCTCGAGAACGAGCTGGACGACGTGGAGCGCGGAGACGTCGACTGGGTGGCCCTGCTCACCGGGTTCTACGAGCCGTTCGAGCAGGCGGTGGCCGAGGCGATGCAGGGCATGGACCGCGTGCGCGTGGCGGCGGTGCCCACCGATCACGAATGCCCCAAGTGCGGCGCGCCGATGCTCCAGCGCGAAGGCCGCTGGGGAACGTTCCTCGGCTGCTCGAAGTACCCCGAGTGCGACGGCATCATGCGGCTCGGCCGCGACGGCAAGCCGTCGCTGCCCACCCCGCGGATCGAGACTGAGTACAAGTGCGAGAACTGCGGCAAGCCGCTGATCCTCCGCAACAGCCGCCGCGGTCCGTTCCTCGGCTGCGCCGGGTACCCCAAGTGCCGCACCATCGTCAAGCTCGACGACACCATCCGCGGGAGGCTCGATGAGCTGGGGATCGCCATCCCCGCTCCGCTCCCGCCACGCGGCAAGGCGGCCTCCGACGAGGAAGAAGCGGCCGAGTAGCCGGCGTCAGCCGCGCAGGCCGGACATCGGGCCGTACGGCATCAGCGCGACCGTACCGTAGCCGTTGGCATTGAAGTCGCCGGTCCGCTCACTGAACCGCCACAGCCGCCCGCACAGCTCCTCGATCACCGGCGCATACGCGGGCTGCGCGGCCAGGTTGTGCATCTCGTGCGGGTCGCTGCGCAGGTCGTACAGCTCATCCCAGTCGAAGCCGTTGAAGACGTACTTCCACTCGCGCGTCTGCACCACCCGCTGGGTGTAGTACAGCTCGACGCCGTTGAACTGGGTGTAGAACGTGTCGGGCCAGTCGTCCGGCCGCTCGTCCCGGAAAAAGGGCGCCAGGCTCCGGCCGTGGCAGGCGGGGGCGTCCCGGACGCCGGCCAGCTCGTAGAAGGTGGGCGCGAAGTCGGCGAGGGTGACGAAGTCGTCCACCTCGCGGCCCGGATTGCGGATCCCCTGCGGCCAGCGGGCGAGGAGCGGCACGCGGTAGGCCTCGTCGAAGGCCGGCACGCCCTTCATCCACAGCCCGTGCGCGCCGTTGTAATCGCCGTGGTCGGAGAGGTAGAGCACCAGCGTGTCGTCGGCCTGGCCCAGCTCGTCCAGCTCGTCGAGCGCGAGGCCGAGGAGGTCGTCCTGCATGGTGCAGTAGCCCCAGTAGTGCGCCACCGCCTCGCGCGCCTCGTCCTCGGTGAGCTGGTCCCAGAACCGGCGCTGACGCTGGTAGACCACCGGCCGGTCCGACAGGTCGTCGCGCCAGCTCGACGGGAGACTCACCTGCGCCGGGTCGTACATCGCGGCGTAGCGCGCGGGGATGATATAGGGGTCGTGCGGGCCGAGCGTGCCGAGGTAGACGCACCACGGGTCGCGCCCGCGGGCGGCCTCCCTCAGCCCTTGCAGGCCGGTGTTGACGGCGCGGTAGTCGTGGGGGGTGCAGTAGTGCCCCTGGCCGTGATCGAGCGTGCCGTAGTGCCGGTACATGCCCCACCCCGGGCGGTAGAGCTCGCCCCGCTCGCGCTCCCGCCGCTCCGGCTCGGCGGCTCTGCGGCGCCACATCTCCCACGAACGGTCGATGAAGCCCCGGGTGCCGGCGGGGATCAGCTCTTCCCAGCCGAAGTCGCTCGGCGCCAGCTCGCGGCTGACGTGCCACTTGCCCGAGTGGAGCAGCCGGTAGCCCTCTTCGCGGAGCGGGCTGCCGAAGCAGGTCACGCCGGGGTTCAGGTCGGTGTGGATGGCGGTGAAGGTAGTGACGTTGTTGAAGATGCCGTGGCCGCTGGGGTACAGCCCGGTGTGGAAGCAGGCGCGGGCGGGGCAGCAGTGGGCGGCGGGGGTGTAGCAGCGGCGGAATCGGAGCCCTCCGGCGGCCAGCCGGTCGGCGTGCGGGGTGCGGCAGGGATGCTCGGGGAAGGTGACGTGGGCCTGCTCCTGGTCGGTCATGAAGATCAGCAGGTTGGGTCGGCGCGACGGCATGGTGGGGCTCCGGCCGCACCTTCAACGCCGGCTCGCGTCCTCCTGTCAGCGCGCGGCGGGGCAGCTACGGGGGCGGCGCGTCGCCCGGCTCCACGGTGCGGAACCCGAGGCCGCGGTACGACTTGCTGCTCTGGTGGCGGTAGAACACACACAGGTTGCCCGGCAAGCCGATGTCGAACGCGCCGCCACGGACGACGCGGGCGCCCGTCTTCGTCGTGTTGACGGGGTCACGCGCCGGCATGCGCGCGTACCAGGCCGGGTCGAAGAAGTCCTGGCACCAGTTCCACACGTTGCCGGCCATGTCGAACAGCCCGTAGCCGTTGGGTGCGAAGCTGCCCACCGGGGAGGTGGACTCGAAACCGTCGTCGTAGTCCGCGATGAAGCCGAAGTTGTCCCAGCGGCCGCGCTTGGCGCTCTGGTCGGCGAAGTTCGCCGTGCTCTTCGGCGGCGGCCAGGTGCTGCCCCACACGTACTCGAGCCCTTCCTTCCCGCCTCGCGCCGCCTTCTCCCGCTCGGCCTCGGTAGGCAGCCGGCCGCCCACCCAGGTAGCGTACGCCGTGGCGTCGTCGAAGCTCTCGTACACCACCGGGTGGTCGTCGTGCCAACCCCACTCGGGCTGCTTCGGCAGTCCGCGCTGCGTCGCCGCGCAGAACTGCTTGTACTGCCCGACCGTCACGTCGTGCAGGTCCATCCAGAACGCGCTCACGTAGATCCGCTTCGGCGGCCCGGCCGGCGACAGGTACGCCCGCTTGAACTGCCGGTCCAGCCGGGTGGACAACTGGTACGCCGCATCGATCTGCTCCGCGCTGGCGCCGATCTGAAACTCGCCGGCGGGGATCAGCACCTGCGGCATGCCGTCCTTGGCCCGGACCCGGTAGCGCAGGCTCCGCGGCATGTCCAGGTTCCAGCGCGTCAGCGCCGCCGGCCAGCCGGGCGGCGGGAACGGCCGCTCGGGCAGGCTCCAGGCCGGCAGCCGGAGGGTCTTGGCCCCGATCACCGTGACCTGCTCCTCGTGCTCTGCGCGACCCTCTTTGTCCACCCGCACCGTCACGGTGCCGGGCGGCAACCTCAACTCACAGGGGGTCACCTCGCCGGTGTCCTTCCCGCCCACGAACACCTTCGCCCCCGGCGGGTCGGTGCTGACCAGCACCGTGCCGGGCAGCTCGACGAACCGCGCCAACTCCGCCTGCGCGATCTCCTTGGCTTGCACGTTGACCTTGAGGGTCACGTCCCCGCAGCCCTCGCGCCGGAGGACCAGCGTCTGCTCGCCCGGCGGCAGCTTGACGGTGGCCGGGGTGACTCCGAGCACCCGCCCGCGGAACACGATCTGCCCGCCGGGCGGCTCCGAGCGCACCAGCACCTCGCCGGTTGCCACCGCCTCGGCGCCGGCCGGCACGAGCACGATGTCGACGCCGCCAGGGTTGTCCAGGAACGGCGTCTGCGCCGGGTGCCTGTTGCGCTCGGCCCAGGCCGGCACTTCCCTGTCCACGTACGCGGCCAGGCTGTTCAGCGTCACGGAGCCGTCCGCCGCCCGCGAGGCGCCCGCCAGGCCCTGCAACAGAAAGTGAGTGAACGCACCGTGCCCCGCATCCGGCATTTCCCAGGCCCGCTGCCCCACGCCGCAGGCGAACAAGACCGCCGAGCCCCGCAGCATCCGCGGCCGCACGCCCTTGGCAAACGCGTCGTCCATCGCCGCGTCGGCGGTCGCTCGCCCGGCGTCCGGGTCGTTCCGGCAGGCGTCGATCACGAACAGGGTCGAGCGCGCCCGGAACCCGCTGGCGATGCTGTGGACCATGCTCATCGGCAGGCAGGTGTCGGCCAGCAGCTCGCGGTTCGCCTCCATCGTCAGGAGGTAGGCCTGCCCGTCCTTCTCCATGCCATGGCCGGAGAAGAGGAAGAGTACGGTGTCCTCGCTGCCGCAGCCCTCGCGGACGCGTTGCAGCACGCGCAGGATCGTGCTCCGGCGGGGTTGCTGGGCCACGTCCCTGGCCGCGCTGGTGAGCAGGATGACGTGGTCCGGCGGCACGCCCGTGGCCCGGAACGCATCGGCCAAGGCCGACACATCCGCCACGGCGAAGTTGAGCTGGGAGATCTCGGCGTCTTCGTACTTGTCGATCCCGGCGGCGATGACCCAGGTCTCGCCGGCGAAGGCGCAGGACGCCACCAACAGCAGCAAGAGCGCGTGACGCATTGGCTCACCTCCCGTCATCAAGTTGCGATAGCGAATCCAGGGCAGCCGGCCCGCCGACTGCCCGCGGCCTCAGCGCTCCGAGACGCAGCGGAACCCACCGTTGACGGCGTGGTAGGTGGGCGACCCGTTGAGTCGCGTGGTCACTCGCGCTCCGCCCGCGCTGCTGCTTGCCGAGCCGCCGCGGATCACCCGGTTTCCGCTCGCTCGGTCGTTGACCGGCTCGCGATCGGGCATCTTCGCGTACCAGCCGGCGTCGTAGGCGTCGCGGCACCACTCGAAGACGTTGCCGATCATGTCGAACAACCCGTAGCCGTTGGGCGGATAGGAGCCCACCGGCACGGCCCCGCGGCTGTCGCAGTTGGCCTTGTCCCTCTCCCACTTGTCGCCCCAGGCGAAGGGCATGTCCACCAGCCCGCCGCGCGCCGCCCTCTCCCACTGCGCTTCCGTGGGCAGTTTGCGGCCGACGTACTCCGCGTAGGCAGCGGCCTCGACCCAGGTCACGTTGCCCACCGGGCAGAGCTCGCCGTTGCCGTCTCGCTGCTGCGGCATGCGGTAGCGGGTCTCGCGGCAGAAGCGTCGGTACTTATCGATGGTCACCTCGTGAACGTCCATCCAGAAGGCGCCCACGTAGACCCGCTTCTGCGGCTGCTCGTCCTTGCCGCCTTTGCCCGCCGGGTCGCCCATCATGAACTCGCCGGCCGGGATCTGCACCTGCAGCATGCCGTCCTTGATGGCCAGGCGGTACTGGAGCTGCTTCGGCATCTGGTCGCGCCAGTGCTGGAGCGGCGCGGGCAGGAGCAGCTCCAGGACCTGGTCGCTGGCCGCCGGCTGCGGCTGCGCGGGCTGCGGAGTGACGGGCGGCGGGGCGGCAGGCGGCGGTGGGCTCGGCTTGGGCGTGGGGTGGAGCAGCACGAAGTCGGCGCCCGCCGGATTGTCGAGCCGCGGCGTCTGCTGCCTGCGCGCGCGCTGTGCCCAGGCGGTCACCTCCCGCACCACGTAGTCGCCGAGCCGGCTCATCAGAATGTCGCCGTTCTCCGCTCTGGCTTCTCCCGCCAGCGCCCTGAGGAGGTAGCTGGTGAACGCTCCGTGGCCCTCCTCCTGCCAGTCGAACGCCCGCTGTCCTACGTCGCAGGCCATCAGCACCACCACCGCCGGCAGCTTGCGCCCGACGATCACCTCCATCCGCGGCCGGACGCCCTTGGCGAAACCCTCGTCCATGTGCGCGTCGGCGGTGCCGCGCGCGGCGAGTGGATCGTTCCGGCAGGCATCGATCAGCATCAGGATGCTCCGCCCGTCGAAGCCCTTGAGCGCCTCGTTGACCAGCCCCATCGGCAGTGCCGTTCGGTCGAGCAGGGCGCGATTGCTCTCCACCGTCAAGAGGTAGGGCTCGTCGCCATCCTGCAGCCCGTGGCCGGAGAACATGAAGACCAGCGCGTCGTCGCCGGTGGCCCGCTCGCGCACCGCCTGCAGCGCCGTCACGATGTTGGCGGCCGTGGGCAGCAGAAACCGGTCCTTCTGGTCGCTGGTGAAGACCTT
>JACPDV010000337.1 GCA_016183835.1 Armatimonadota bacterium | reverse complement strand
GGACCTCACCCCAGCCCTCTTCTTGGCAAGGAGAGGTGGCCGGAGTGTCATCCGGTGGCCTCCTCCTCCCCCTCCAAGGCCGCTCCCGCCAAGGTCTCCGCGAACGCCCGCGCCGCGATCTCGCTGCAGGCCCGCACCCGCCGCCGCACCGGCCACAGCCCCAGCACCTGGCGCACGACCACCGGCGGCAGGCGCTCCTCCAGCCGGCCCAGGCAGGTCGCCTCCAGGTGGTGGTACAGCTCGTGCGCCACGTGCTCCGCCATCGCCCGCCGCTCGCCCACCTCGTCCGCCCGCTCCTCCAGCGAGGCGCGGCAGACCGCGATGCCCCGGGTCGCCGCGTCGTACTCGGCAAGCACGTGCCGGCCGGCCACCACCGGATCGCGGTCGGTCACCGATACACTCACACCCAGCTCCGCCGCCAGCTCCAGCGGGTTGCGTCCGCGGTACGGCTCCGCCTGCCGGCGGCCCTCGTCCAGCGCCCGCTCTGCATACCAGCGCGCCTCGCCCGTGGTCAGCCCGGCGCACGCCGGATCGGCCCGCAGCTCGGCGCGGGCCCAGCCCGGCAGCCGCCTCATTGCCGCCGCCTCGAGAGCACGGCCGCGGGCAGGTCGTCCGGCACGCCACTCAACTCCACCGCCACCATCCCGTTCACCTGCTCCGCCGTCTGCAGCCCGGACAGGTCGATCAGCCGCGGCCCGCAAAGCAGGTGCAGCTCGGGGATCACCGCCCCGGCGTCGCCGTACGCCGTCTCCGCGGCCAGCGCCTCGGCGAGGCGCTCCGCCACCCGACCCGCGGTGGTCGGCCACACGGTCAGCTCGTCGCGCGCCAGGCGGACCACGCCGTCCGCATCCACCACTCGGTAGGTCGCCCGCCGACGGTGGAGCAGGCCGAGCAGCGCCCGCACCTCCTTCTCGCCGCGATACACCGCCCAGCCGCCCACGCGCGCCACCAGCTCGGGCTCGGCGACGCCCAGCGCTTCGGCCGCCACCCGGCGCAGCTCCTCCTCCGTCAGCTCGCGCCGGCCCGGGTCGCGGCTCCGCAGCTCCGTGGCGCCGGTGGCGATCGCCCGCACCACGTTGCGCTGCGCCTCCACCTCCACGTGCACCTCCACCCCGCCGGGCGCCGCGCCGGAGCGCACCGCCGCGTCCACCGCCTCCTGCCGCACCGCCGCCAGGTCCTCCGGCGTCGGCTGGTTCAGGCTGCGCTCCACCACCTCCCTCACCAGCGCCACCGCCACGCCGATGGGCGAGATCACCTCGTGATGCTGCGCCAGCCGATGCGGCAGCCCCATCCGTTCCGCCAACGCCGGCACCAGCGCCGCCGCGCCGCCGCCGCCGCCCACCAGCACGGTCGTCGCCGGGTCCAGCGCGTACTGCCGGAGCAGCGCCTGCACGACCGGCCGCACCTTCGCCACGGCCGCGTCCATCACCGCCCGCGCCGCTTGCTCCCCAGTCATGGCCAGCAGCGCGCCGAGGGCCGCGCAGGCCGCCCGCGCCGCGTCCGCGTTGCCCCGGGCGTAGGCGTCCTCCGGCACCAGCCCGAGCGCATTGGCCGCACAGGTCACCGTCAGCGCGAACCGCCCGCCGGCGCCGCGCACCGCCACGTAGTCGGCCGGATCGCCCTGGCGCGGGGCGATCGTCTCCATCGCCGCGCCCGCCAGCGCCTCCGGCTCGGCGAACGCGGCGTAGGAGAGGCCGGCGAGGTGCGCGCTCCGCGGGCCCACGTCCACCACCCGCCGCCCGCCGCAACGGACCATCGACCCGCCCGCCAGGCCGACCGTCCGCACGTCGAGCGACGGCACGTAGAGCTTGTGCCCGCCCACTTCCGCGTAGTCCACCACCACCCGGCCGTCGCGCACGGCGCTGATGTCGGTGCTGGTGCCGCCCACCTCCAGGAACACCCCGCTGCTTACCCGCTCGTAGAGCAGCGCCCCGGCGACGCCGGCGGCCGGGCCGGAGAGGAGCGTCTGCACCGGCCGGCGGGCGACCTCGGCCAGGCTCATCACTCCGCCGTCGCAGCGCATCACCATCAGCGGCGCGGCGATCCCGGCTGCCGCCACCGCGGCAGCGGTCAGGTTGGCGGTTTCGGTCATGCGCGGGAGGATGGAGGCGTTCACCACGGCGGTGCGCGTGCGGATGCGGAGGCCGTAGAGCTTGGTCAGCTCGTGGGTGCCGGTGGCGGGGAGCCCGGCCTCGCGCGCGGCGGACATGACCAGCAGTTCGCCCGCGGGATCGTCCACGGAGAACGCCTCGGCCGCCACGATCACCGCGGCGCCCTGCTCCCGCAGAGCCGACACGGCCTGGCCGATCGCCGCCGGCGCGGCCCAGGCGTGGTGGGTGCGGAGCCGTTTGCCGGGCGCCAGCTCCAGGTCGCCCACCTGCGTCTCGGCCCGGCTCCGCGCCGCCTGCAGCCCGCTCCCGAGCGCCACGATGCCGACCTCGGCCACGTCGCCTTCGAGCAGCGCGTTGGTGGCCTGGGTGGTGCCGTGGGCGATGAAGCGCACCTGCTCGGGCGCGAGGCCGAGCTCCGCCAGCAGCTTGCGCAGCGCCTCGACGATGCCGCGCGCCACGCCCTCCTCGGCGGTGTGGGTGGTGAGCACCTGCACGTGGCCGAGCAGCGCGAAGGTCTCGTGGTCGAGCGCCACGGCCTTGGTGAAGGTGCCGCCCACGTCGATGCCGATGCGCACCACGGAGCTGCTCACCGCCGCACGCAGGCGATCACCGCCAAGGAGACCACGGTGGCGGCCCAGGCGTAGGGGAGCGTGGCGCGGAGGATCTCGTTCACGTCCGTCTGCGTGAAGCCGCCGATCCAGACGTTGTGCGTGTTGGTCGGGTCGCACACGCCTTGGATCAGGCCGGTGCTCATCAGCGCGCCGGTGACCATCCCGGCCGGCAGGCCGACCGCGCTGAGGATGGCGGCGATGCCCGCGCCCAGCCCGTAGAGGTTGAGCGGCCCGCGATACAGCGCCAGCGGGCTGAGGAGGCCGAAGAAGAGCACGAAGCCCGCCGGCGAGTGCGGCACCACCGCGCGAAGGAGCGGCTCCATGGCCGCCTTGACCGGGTCGGACATCAGCGCGACGACGGCCATGCCGATGCCCATCATCAGCCCGACTACCGGCGCCATGGCGCGGATGCCCTCGATGATGGAAGCGCTGAGGAGCCGGCTCAGCTCCCGCGGGCGGGTGGTGAGGATGCCGTAGAACAGCCCGGTGCTGAGGGCGGCGTTGATGTTCAGGTCGCGGCCGGCGAGCTTGAAGCCGAGGATCAGCACCACCGGGACGATGGGCGTGACCAGCGCGTAGGGCCGCAGCGGCGGGGGCGGCGTGGCCTCGACCGGCTGGGCCCAGGTCCGCCGCACGGCGCGCGCGTTGACCAGCAGGTAGGCCAGCGCCGCGAGCCCCAGCGTCGAGCCGGTGATGCAGGCGTAGGCGAGGATGCCGCCCTGCGGCACGCGGAGTACCTCGCTGTAGAAGCCCCAGTTGGCCACGTTCCACGTGCCGCCGAGGCTCACGGCGAAGAGCAGGATGCCGGCGGCATGCCGGGGCGGGATGCCCACGCCGACGAGGATGGGGAGCACCACGGAGCCGATCATCACCACCGCGCCGAGCCCGGTGAGCGAGACGAAGGCGAGCGCCGTGGCGACGGTCATGATCAGAGCGACGGTCACCGGGCGGTCGCCGGCCAGCTCGCTGGCGAGCTTGACGATGGCCTCGCCGATGCCGGTGACCTGCACCACGTGGGCCAGCATGGCGCCGAACACGGCGTTGGTCATCGCCCCGGCCAGCCGCTTGGTGCCCTCGCCGAAGACCAGCTCGAGCGCGGCGAGCGGGTGTCCGGGGTCGGGCAGGAGCGCGATGGCCAGCGCCATCAGCGGGAGCGCGAGCAGCGCGGGCAGCCGCTTGGTGTACATCGCGGCGGCGCAGGCGAGGAAGACGAGGGCGATCCACCAGGCCATGCCGTCCGCTCCTACTCCGCCGACACCCGCTCCAGCGTCACCGCGTCCAGCCCGAAGTGCCAGCCTTGGGCGGCCGGGTTCTTCGTCGCTGCATGGACCTGCAGGGCGTGTCTGCCCACCTTCAGCGGCATGACGCCGAGCCTCACCCGTCCGGTCGGCACCACCTGCGGGCCGAAGAGGTCCAGCGCCGGGAGCAGCACCAGCCCGTCCACGGCGATCCGCAGCGTGGCGAAGTCGGGCGCGCGGGTGGCGTAGAGGTCGAGCTGGTACAGCCCGCCGGCGTCCACCGGCAGCTCGAAGGCGATGCTCCCGCCCTCGGTGCCGCCGCAGAAGAGCTGCTGCGCACCGTCCCAGCCGTCGCCGTAGGCGGTCATCTCCTGCGCCGCCCGCTCGACGCCGCGGCGCTCAACCACGGCAAGGCGCTCGAAGTCGAGACCGCCCTTGACCCCGCGGTTGTCCGCCCGTCCCGGTCGGCCGTCCACGCGCAGGCCCACCGCGTCGTTGCCGTAGGCCGCTGCGTAGGCGTACGGGAGCAGTGCATGCCCGCCGTCGCGCCAGCCCGGCCCGAAGCTGTTGCGGAAGATGAACGCCCCACCGCCGGGCAGCATCGGGTCGTCGGCGTAGCCCACCAGCACCACGCTGTGCCCGTCGAAGACCTTGTCCGCCGGCGGCACCTCCAGCGCGCCGTGCTCGTCGTAGCGCTCCTGGTCGGGCCAGCGCATGCCCAGCGCCACTGGGTGGCCGGCGGCGAGGCTCTCCTTGACCTGCCGCAGCATGGCGTCGCTCATGCCGGTGTGCACGTCCCACAGCTTGATCCACCAGCTCGTGACCCCGCGGCGGGCCAGCGCGTCGGCCAGGACCGGCGCGGCCGGCTGCAGCGCGGGGTCGAACGTCTGTGCGTAGGGCAGCAGCTCCGCGGCGGGCGCGCCGCAGGTCTGCACGCCGACGATGGCGTCGCTGAAGAACGAGCCGTCCGAGGCCCGACCGTTGGTGTGGTGCGAGGCCCAGTTCACGAACTCCTCGGACAGCCGCACGGCGTGGCGCTTCGGGCGCGCCAGCTCGAACTCGAGCATCGCGGTGACAGCGAACACCGAGCAGGTGCCGCGCGGCGCCTGCGACTTGGGCGACAGCTCCAGCGCGGCCCACGCCGGGCGGAGGTCCACGGCGCCCGGCAAGTCCTCGGCCATGGCGGCTCCTTCCAACGCGAGCAGGGCGAGCAGCACGAAGCGGCTGTTCATATCAGATGGAACTCCTCCTGCCGGCCGTCGACCAGCCGGCACTCGCCGCCGGCGAAGACCACGTCCTCTTCGAGCGGCATGTTCACCACCTGCCCGCCCCATTCGGGCACGGGTCCTTTGCAGCACAGCTCCATGGTGAAGGCGTAGCCCTCTTCCAGGCGCACGTCGCCGCGGCCCGGGCAGCGCTCCTGCTCCCACGGCAGGCCGATCAGCGGTCCCGGCTCGTGCAGGAACAGACCGACAGAATGGGAATAGACGCGCGGCTTGGGCACTGCTTCGTGACGGGCGCGGGTCAGGATGTTGT
>JACPDV010000336.1 GCA_016183835.1 Armatimonadota bacterium | reverse complement strand
TCCAGGCCGGCGACCTGCTGGCCGGCCTGCTCGCCTGCCCGGACAGCGAGGCCGTGCGGCTGCTCGGCAGCTTCAACGTTACGCGCACCGACCTCCATGCGCGCCTGCCGGAGCCACCGGAGGAGGAGCTGTCCGAATTCCGCTGGGACGAGACCGTGCGCGAGGCGCTGCTGACCGCCGAACAAGCCGCGCACGAGGCGCATCTCACGTTCTTGGGGACGCCGCACCTCATCGTTGGGCTGGTGCGCAGCGGCTGCCTGGCGACGGTTGCCCTGCTGCGCCAACACGGCGCCAACCTGGTCCAGCTCAGCCAGGTGCTGCTGGAGGGCGTTGGCTGCGGCACGGCCGTGGACGGCAACGGCCAGAGCCGGAAGACGCTGACTCTGACGCCGCGCTGCGAAGCCATCTTCCGGCGGTCGAACGAGCTGGCCCGGGACGCGCCCGGGGGCGTCATCCGCGAAGTGCATCTCCTGCGCGCGATCCTGGAAGACCAGAGCGGGTTCTCGGCGGAGGTGCTCCGCCGCCTGGTGGCCGACCCGGCCTTGCTGCTGGCGACGCTGAAGGCCGGGCTGGACGACGGGTCGCAGCCTTAGTCGGCCAGCCTTGTGCAGGCTCGTTCTGGGGGAGCGCCCCTGGGGGAGGTAGCGAATGCCGACAACACCCGAACCGCCGGCCGGGCTGGTGGTGTGGCGGTTGAGGCGCTGGCTACAGCCGTCGGAGTGGGCCGGCGGATGCCGGCTTAAGGTTCACGGCTGGTTCGCCGCGGCCACCCCCGACGCAGAGCCGCAGCCCCTGTGGGTGGACCTCGACGGCGCGCCCTTGGAAGACGACACGTGTGCCCTGGCTCAGCCGCCCGAGTGGTTCCAGCTTCGCGGGCACCTGGCCTGCGACCGCCTGCGCGCCGACCAGCAGCCGGGCGCTTCCGCGGCGGTCGCCGAGGCCGTGCGGGAGCTGCTCCGGCAGCACCTCGAGCGATGGAGCCGGCACTGCGCACGGCACGAGCCGCGCTACAACGTGCTCTGCGACATCGTCGCCGAGAGCGAGGTCGGCCCGGCCCTGGTAGACCGCAACCCCACGCTCGCGGCTCTGCTCAGTCGCCATTACCGGTTCCGCACCACGGCCGGCGAGCAGAGCGTGGAGCAGCTTCAGGCCAGGGGCGGCGAGGTCGCCTACACGCTGGCGCTGAGCCCTCAAGACTATGAATGGCAGCGGAGCATCGCGCCGGGAACCTGCCTGTACATAGACTGCCGCGAGGCGCTCCCGCGGTCTCTCTTTGTCCGTCTCGCCGGGCTGCTCGGACTCACCCCAAGGGCCGTCGACGCTCCGCCGAACCTACCGCATTCGGTGGCGGCAGGACCCGGAACCGAGGAGTGGGAACTGGAAGAGTTCCTGCGCCGAGGCCTGTCTCCACCCGGGCCGGGCACCGCGGTCCGAGTGGTGTCGGCCCAGGCGTGGCCGCACGTGGCACGCTTGCATCCCACCGTCGAGCCGGTCTCGGAGGACCGCTCGGCCGAAGCCCAGACCCGCTGGGTGGACAGCGCCGCGCTCGTGCTGCGCGCCGATTCCGAGTTGGCGAGTGGTCTGCGCCGGATGGTGCGGCGGCACGCCGAGACCTGCCCGGCATGCCGGCCCGTAGGGCCGGGCGGCGAGTGTACCGCCCGGCTGGCAGCGGACCTGGTCTACACCAACGCGATGCTGTTCACCCTCGGCCACTTCACCAGCACTTGGGAGACCCAGACCTGGGTGCGCGTGGCGCAGCGAGTGGTTCACTACGAGCAAGTGCTCGAGGACCTGCACCAAGCGCGCGCGGACCTGGAACGCGCCGACCTGGAGGTGAACGGCAACCGGCCGGCCCGGTCGCCGGCGGCTAGGCCTTCGCGCCCCGGCACGCGCGCGCGGATCGCCGCGCTGAGACGCCAGATTGAGGAGCTGACTGCCGAACTCAAACGCGCGCGGGACGATGCCGACGAGCTGCGGAGGTCGCTGGGCGTCATTCCGCTCGGACTCCGGGCCTGAACGGGAGGGTGTGTTGCGTCCCATACGGGTCGAGGTGGATACCGCCTGGGAGACGCCACGGCTGGTCCTGACCCCGCTGGACCACCCGTCGCAGAACGTGGTCGAGGGCTTCGAAGGCGATGCGCCGCGCTGGTCCTCCGCAGCCGTGCGGCAGGCCTTCCGCGGCGCGCTGGACCTCCTCCGGGCCGACCCGGAGCGAGCGCCCGACTCCTATCTCGAGTGTCACGTCGAGGTCCCGGATGACCTCCAGGATCTGCCTTGGGAGCGCCTGGCTTCAGGCGGTCGCGATCCGTCCGCCGAGGCCGTGGCGGGAGCCGTATCGGTCGTGCGGGTGACCCGCCGGACCGTCGAGGCCCGCCCAAAGCTGCAGCCTCCGCTCGCGCGGGTCCTGGCGGTGCTCCCCGTGCCGGCGTCGGCGGATGGTCGCGACCGGTGTCTCGACACCTATTCGGCAGTCAGACAGCTCGAACGAGTCGTGGACGAGTCCGGTGGAGGCGGCGCCACGCTGACCGCGCTGGTGGGCCCCGAAGCCAACCCAGACGTCGTGCAGGCCGCCGTGGAGGCAGGGCAGGACATCGTGTGGTTCGGCGGCGCCGGAGCTTGTGGACCGGCGGGCGAGCCGACGCTGCTCCTGGAAGCCGGCGGCCGGGATCGCGGGGCCGCCGAGATTCCGGTCGGCGACTGGGCCGCTTGGCTCCTCACGGGGCAAGCGCAGGTCTGCCTGTGCGGCGGCGGGACCGCTTGGCCGGCGGCCAAGGCGCTGGCGCAGTCCGACCAGGTGCCGGCGGTGGTTGCCTGGCCGGCGCAGTGTGCCTGGCCGCGGCATGAGACGATGGCGGTGGCGGTGATCGCCGCGCTGTTGGACGGCCAGCCGCTGACTCGTGCCCTGCTGAGCGGGCGACGCGCGCTCCGGGCCGGCGGGGCGGGGCCGTGCCCAGCGGCCTTCGCTTCGCCCCAGCGGCGTCGGCCCGGCACGTGCCTGGTGCCCGAGGGAGACCACCCGCTCGGCCTGAGCCCGGCCCGGGCCGCGACGGTGGCGGACGAAACCCGTTTGACGGCGGCCCGGGACACTTACTTGAGCTGGGTGCCGGAGGAGCGCACGCAACGGATGGGCGCGTTCCAACTCGCGCAGTTCGCGGTGACCAACCACCTGTACCTCCGGTACCTGGCCGCCAACCATGGCGTTCGCCGGCCGGCCGGCATCGATGACCCGGAGCTGGACCCCGAGGCGCCGGTGGTGGGCGTGACCTGGCGCGAGGCGGCGGACTATTGCCATTGGGTCGGCGGGCGCCTACCCACGTCAAACGAGGACTGGCAGCGCTGTCCCTGCGTCGACGGCCGCGAGCCGGGACCTGGCGCGGTGACTCTGGATCGGCTCCAGACCAGCCCGTGTGGCGCCGAAGCCATGTGCGGGCACGTGTTCGAGTGGACCGCGGACGACGCCGGCGAGAGCCGCCGCGTGGTGATGGGAGGGGCCTGGAACCAGCATCCGTTTCTGGCTCTCCCGAGCCTGCGGTGGCCGCGGATCGCGGCGAGCGGCTGTCCGGACGTAGGCTTTCGGTGCGCCTTCGACGGCCCGGCGGGGCCTGCGCCGACGGGGCGTTGGCAAGTGCGCCTGGTGTACGCTGAGCAGCTCAACTCCTCGCTGCTGCTCTCCGGCCACCATCCCGTGCACCAACTGGCGGTCACGCGGGTGGGTGCGCCGTCCGAGCGCGGCCTGGCGCTGTACCTGCGCATCCCGAACTGCGTGTCCGCGCGGGTCGAGTTGCCGGCTCTGGCCGAAGGCCAAACCGTGGTGCTGGAGGACCGCCTGGTGTGGGTCGGCGTCCACGAAGCCTGCCGGCGCGCCGCAGACTTTGCGGACCACCCTCTGCCCAGCCACCTGGAGCTCGACCTGGACGGCCAAAAGACCCTCCTCCCGCTGACCTTGCGTCCGGCGAGCGAATGGTGGCACGGTCTGCTGGACAACGGCTCGCTCGCCCAATACCTAGCGCTGGCAGAGGCCCATCTCGAGCTGCCGGATGTGGGTCTGACCCGCAGCCCGCGGCTGGTGTGGCAGCCCTTGGACAGCTCCCGGCCGCATCCGGTCCTCGCCACCGTGGCTTTGGTCCTGCCCGGCTCCGAGCCCGCGCTGGCGGTCCGCCGGCAGGCCGAAGACGACCTCCGGCACGCCGGCCACAGTTCGCTCGTTCACCTGCTCGATAGCCAGCCTGAGCGGCGCGAGCTGGTCGTCGAGACCGTCTACGACGCGTTTCGCCGCCTGTATGCGAACCTCCAGTACGACCACGAGCGCGCGCTGATCCCGCCCGACCTCCAGACGACCCGCTCGCCTGCGGACAGCGTCGTCCAGGGCACCTGCATCGACCTCGCCCTCTTGCTCTGCGGCGCGCTCGAGTGCTGCCGTTTGGAGCCGCTGCTGATCGTGCTGTGGAACGGCTGGTGCGGTCACGCGCTCGTGGGCGTTCGGCGGGGAGACGGTGACGACCCCGCTCTCCGTCCGTGCCTGCGCTCGGAGCCGTTGGACCACGAGCTGCTCACGATCCTCGATCCCCGCGGGCTGGGCCTGGCCTGGAGCTATGAGAAGAGCAGTGACAAGGGCAGGGGCCAGTACGACAGCGCCCGGCACGTGTACACCCTGGACGTAACGGCGACCCGGCGCCGCCATCCGGCGCTCGGGCCCATGCGGTACGGCCTGCCCTGAGCAGGCGGCGCTCGGCGGCGGCGGGCTCAGTAACCGTACAGGTTGCGCAGCACGACCCGGGCTCCCCCGTGGCCGTTCGCGGCGAGCTTGGTAGCCTGCCGCTCGAGTCGCTCGGCGCCGCACGCCGCTTGGACACGGCGGGCCAGGCGCGGGTCGACCGGCGCGCGGCTGAGGGTTCCGGCCAGCAGGTCGAACAGGGCGTTGGGGGAGCGGGTCAGGAGGGTCGCCAGCCAGTCGGACAGCCCGGCCTGGTGGCTCGGCCCCAGGCGCTCGAAGAGCCGCGTCAGGGTGCCTCCGTGGCGCTTGGGCTCCAGAGATACCAGCAGGTCAAGCACCCACGCGCCGGCCGGGTCGCCGGGCTCGCAAGCGGCCAGCTCGGCAGCGGCCGCCGCCACGCCCGCGCCGCCCAGGGCCTGGACGGCCTCCACCACGGCCGCCCGCACTTCCTCCAATGAGCCCGGTCCGGCCGGCCGGGCATACGCCGCCACCAGCGAAGGGGCGGCGTCCTCCAGCCCCCATTCGGCGGCCAGCCGGGCCAGGGCGCAACGCGCGGCCGGCTGTTCCG
>JACPDV010000335.1 GCA_016183835.1 Armatimonadota bacterium | reverse complement strand
GAGGGGGCGGTGTACGTGATCGAGGCCAAACCAGCTCCGCCGGCGCCGGTCACCCCGGCGGCCACACTGCCCGCGGACTGGCCGCCGGCGTACCTGGAGAAGTGGCGCAACAGGTTGCCGAAGGGGCTGTACCGCATCCGCGCCATCGACGGCATGCCGCAGGTCCTGATTCCGGCGGGCGAGTTCCTGATGGGCAGCCCGCGGGGGCAGTTTGGCGAAGCCGATGAGCGGCCCCAGAAGAGGGTCTACGAAAGCGCCTTCTGGATCGACCAGCACGAGGTGACCGTGGGGCAGTATAGGCGGTTCTGTCGGGCGGCCGGGAAGCAGATGGCGAGCGGGAACTCGGACGACACCCACCCGGTGGTGAACGTGGACTGGAACGACGCGGACGCCTACGCGAAGTGGGCGGGCGGGAGCCTGCTGACCGAGGCGCAGTGGGAGAAGGCGGCGCGGGGCGGGCTGGAAGGGATGGCGTACCCGTGGGGGAACGAGTTCGACGAGGCGAAGGCGAACAACGGCAACGGGACGAAGCCGGTGGCCAGCTACGCGCCGAATGGGTACGGGCTGTTCGACATGGCGGGGAACGTGTGGGAGTGGTGCGCGGACTGGTACTATGCAGCGTGGTACGCGAAGATGCCGACGAAGGATCCAGTTAACACTACCCAAAGTGGCGGCCGTGTCGTTCGGGGTGGCTCGTGGGGCAGCGACGCCTCCTACCTGCGTGTGGCGGATCGCGGGTACGGGCCGGTCTACCGCCACGGCGACGTCGGGTTCCGCTGCTGCGAGGCTCTGTAAGGCCGCCGGGTCCTGAAGGACCGGCTGGGTGGAGCGAAGGCTGCCTGCGCGGCCTCGGCGCGGGGCTGACACAGGCCGCAGCGGGCCGGAGGCCGCCCGGCTTGCCCCTTGACTCCTCGCCCCGCACCGGCTTTCATTCCCCTCCATGCACCCGCCCGCCCGGCTCCGCGCCCGCGCCGTCCTGCTCGGCACGCTGCTGATTCCTCTCAACCTGATCTTCGTGATCCAGGTGGAGGTGGTCTACTGCGCCATGCAGGCCACCAACCTGTCGCTCTTCTTTAACGTGGTGGTCACCCTGGCGCTCGTGGTGGCGGGCAACGCGCTGGTCGGCCGCCGCTGGCCCGCCCAGGCGCTCACCGCCGGCGAGCTGCGCGTGGTGGGGATCATGTGCAGCGTCGGCACCGCCCTCTGCGGCGTGGACATGCTCCAGATCTTCATCGGCCTGGTGCCCTATCCCTACTACTTCGCCACGCCGTCCAACCACTGGGACACGCTGCTCTTCCCCCACCTCCCGCGCTTCCTGGTGGTCACCGATCAGGAGTCGCTCAAGGACCTCTACCTCGGCTACTCCACGCTCTACACCGCGCGCCACCTGCAAGCCTGGTCGCGGCCGGTGATCGTCTGGGGCGTGTTCCTCGGCGGGCTGCTGAGCTACTGCTTCGGCGTCGCGGCGCTGCTCCGCCGGCCGTGGGCCGACCACGAGCGACTGACCTTCCCCGTGATCCAGCTCCCCCTGGAGATGACCCGCGGCGGGGATCTCTGGCGCGACCCGCTCTGCTGGGCCGGCTTCGGGGTGGCGGCGGTGCTCAACCTGGCGCGCGCGCTGCACACTTGGGTGCCGGCCATCCCGGCCATCCCGCAGAAGTGGGACATCGGCCCCGCCTTCGGCTCGCCGCCGTGGAACGCCGTGGGCTGGTTCCCGGTGTCGTGGTACCCCTTCGCCCTCGGGCTGGGCTACCTGATGCCGCTCGAGCTGTCGTTCAGTTGCTGGTTCTTCTTCCTGGCTTACAAGGCGCAGCTCGTCGTCCGCAAGGCCGTGGGGTGGGGCGAGCTGCAGGGCATGTGGATCGGCGCGCAAGGCATCGGCGCCTGGATCGGGCTGGGCGTGATGGCCCTGGCGGTGACGCGCAAGTCGCTCTGGCAGTCGCTCGTGCACCGCCTGGCTGGCGATGATCGTGGGGGTGGGCGTGGTCTTCGCGGTGGGCCGGCGGGCGGGGGTCACGTGGGGCGCGCTGCTCGGGTTCTTCGGGCTGTACGGGGTGATCGTGGTCTGCATCGCCCGGATGCGCGCGGAGCTGGGCCCACCGAGCCACGACCTGGCGCGCGGCGGGCCGGATCGGATCCTGGTGGGCTTCGTCGGGGCGGGCGGCGTCGGCCCGCGCAATCTGACGCTGTTCACGCTCCTCGACTGGCTGACCTACAGCTACCGTCAGCACCCGGTGGCGCACCAGCTCGAGGGCTACCAGATGGCCAGCCGCTCCGGTGTGAGCCAGCGCGCGCTGACGGGGATCATGGTCTGGTCGTGCCTCGTGGCCTACGTCGCCTGGATGCTCCTGGCGCTGGACGCGATCTACCGCTACGGCTTCAGCGCGCGGATCCAGAGCTACCTGGACGACGCCTCAGGTCAGGCCTGGAACGAGCTGGCGGCCTCGCTGCAGGGCGCGGCGGGGCCGAGCTTCGCGTTCATCAAGCAGTTCGCCGGCGGGCTGCTCCTGACGGTGGGGCTGGCGGTCCTGCGGCAGCGCTGGGTTTTCTTCCCGCTCCACCCGGTGGGGTATGCGGTGAACGGCAACTGGACGATGAGCCACCTCTGGTTCAGCCTGTTCCTGGCGTGGCTGCTGAAGGTCTGTCTCGTGAAGGCGGGCGGGTTGCGGGCGTACCGCAAGGGCTTGCCGTTCTGTTTCGGGCTGATGCTGGGG
>JACPDV010000334.1 GCA_016183835.1 Armatimonadota bacterium | reverse complement strand
CGCGGCGGGACGGGGAAGGAGGCGCGCATGGGGACGCTCGAGGAGGACATCCAGGCGATCCTGCGCGACCTGTCGGCCGCGCAGCGGCCCGACCGCGCGCATTTCGCGCCGACCGCGCTGGAACAGATCTGGACGGGCGACATCTGCGGCACGCCGGTGGTGCTCAAGCGCAGCGAGCACGCCCTGGAGGGGCTCGTCTACCGCCACCTGGTGCCGGCCCACGGGCTGCCGGCGCCGGCGTTGGTGGCCGCCCGCGAGGACCCGGCGGGCGACGGCTGCTGGCTGGTGCTCGAGCCGGTCAGTTGCACCCCGCCCGGGCTCTCGCCGCGCAGCCCCACCCACTGGTGGCAGAACGCCGAGCGCCGCGATCGCGCCCTGACCCTGGTCGCGGCGTTCCACGGGCAGTTCTGGAACCGGCCGGCGGCGCTGGCGGAGCAGACCTGGCTCCCGCGCTACACCGCCGACCACTTCTGGTCCGCGCTGGACCTCCTCAGCCGGCCGCCGGAGGGCTTCGTGCCGCTCAGCGAGCCCTACCTGGGGCAGCTCGCCAGCGCCGCGGAGATGCTCATCGCCGGGTCCGCCACGCTGATCCACGGCAGCCTCAACATCGACAACCTCGGGTGGCGCGGCGCCTCGCCCGTGCTCCTCGACTGGGAGCGCACCGCCTGGGGCACGCCGTATGCCGACCTGGGCCGGCTCTTCACCCGCGTCGAGGCGCTCGACGGGCGGCCCGTGCCGTTCACCGAGCGCGCTTGGATCCCGCCGCTCCTGGAGCTCTACCGTGCGGGCGTGGCGGCGGTGGCCGACGTGGACCTGCGGCCCGAGGCGCTGGCGCTCGACGTGCGCAACGGCATGCTCTGGGAGTTGGCGGTGGACCTCTGGCGCCAGACGCGGGAGCCAGCCCGCGGCGACGCGCGGAAGTACGGGCTGGCCCGCCTGGCGGCCGAGGAGCTGGCGGCGGAGCCGTAGTCCAGGAGGACGACCAATCCGGCCCCCTCTCCTTGCCAAGGAGAGGGATGGGGTGAGGTCCAGGCTGACCGGCGCTGGCAGGACCGGACCTCCCCCCGCCCCCTCCTTGGCAAGGAGGGGGTGACCCGCTCGCAAACGAGAGGCTGACATGACAGCTCTGCTCTGCTGCCTGCTGCTCGCCCCTGCCGACGGCTGGGTGGTCGATCAGCCGCGCCCCGGCGTCTACGTCCTCCGCGACGACACCGGCGCCTGGGGCGGCGGCTCGCTGGGCGTCGCCCACCAGAACAGCCCCGACTACCAGGTGCGCAAGACCCTCGATCTGCGCGCCTTCCCCGTGGGTGTCCTGCAGCGCGCCCGGGCCGCTCGGTTGCGGCTCTACTTCGGCATCCAGGACTACTCCTGGAACATGGGCGACCACACCGCCAACGGGCTCAACGAGTCGTTCGAGGTGGTGATCAACGGCCACGCTGTGACCTACGAGACCCGCGATCCGCGGTTCCCCAGCAAGCCCGGCGCGGCCGAGCCGCAGCGCTGGGGCTGGGTCGACCTCGACTTCCCCACCGACTGGCTCGGCGACGGGCAGGTGGAGGTGCTGATCCGCAAACTGCCGGGCGGCAAGAACGACGACTACATCTATCCCGGCATCGACAACAGCGTGCGCTACGGCCACTCGGCGGTGACCTTCGACGGCGGCCGGACCTGGCGCACCGACGTGCTCAACGCCGTGCCGGCGAGCGGGGAGTACATGCTCCGCCTGGTGCTCGCCGAGCACGGCCTGGCCGCGTCCGCCACTTGGCGCGCGCCCGACACGCTCGACGACCCAGAGGGCCTCGTCGCCTGGCGCGGGCGGGACGGCGCGGACTGGCGCCTGGAGCCGCGGGGCGACGGCTACGACAAGGCGCGGCCGTTGAAGGCTGTCGTGACATTCACCGGCCCGGCGCCGGCGGTGGCCTGGCGCGACCGCGACGAGAAGCCGCTCCCGGCGACGGCTGACGCAGGCGGGCAGACGCTTACGCTGACCCTCCCGCCAGGCCAATACGATGTCGGCGCGCTGGCCGTCCACCCGCCCGCCGGCGGCGCGGTGCAGACGGTCACGGTGGACTACGAGCAGCCCACCACGGAGCCCCAGCCGGTGGTCGATCTGCGGCCCGCCATCGCCGCGCCGCGGGGCAAGCGCCGCGCCGCCGCGCCCCGCGCGACGCTCGCCAGCGACCGGGTCACCCTCGACAACGGCGCGCTGCGCGCGGCCTTCCGCGTGCGCCCGCGGCTGCGGCTCGAGAGCCTTCACGGCGCCGAGATCGACCGCAACATCGTCGCCCGGCCGGACGCGGCGCGGCTCTTCTGCGTCAAGCTCGGCGACCGGGTCTTCGGCGCCGCGGAGTGCCCGGTGCGCGACGTGCGCACCACCGCCACCGGATTCACGGCGCGCGTGGCGATTGGCGAAGCCGGGCTGGTCGGCGACTTCACCGCCCGGGTCGAGGCGAGCGAGCTGCGTCTCGGCCTGACCCTCTCCAACACCGGCATGGAGACCGCCCGCTTCCACGTCTCGTTCCCCCACCTCGCCGGTCTGCAGCTCTCCGACCGGGCGGAGGACGACTACTACCTCTTCCCCTGGGGCGGCGGGGTGATCGCCGGTGCGCCGGCGCGGCTGCGCACCGCCTATGGCGAAGAGTCGGCATGGTGGCAGTTCATCGACCTGTTTTCGCCCGGCCGCGGCGGCGGCGTCTACCTGCGCGCCGACGATCCCACCGGGCTGTACAAGGTGCCGCACCTGCGCAAGGGGCTCGTGATCCCCGCGGAGAGCAGTCTCGACGAGACCGGCGGGGGCTACATGGCCGCCGACATGCAGTGGCGCGACGCCCTGACGCCGGATCCGGGGATCGGCGTGACGTTCGACTACCTGCGCCGCGACCGGGAGACGGGCGGCAGCTTCACGGTGCCCAGCGTGTGTCTCGGCAGCCACGCCGGCGACTGGCGCGAGGCGATGAAGGTCTACGTCGCCTGGTCGAACCGCACCTGGCCGCCGCGGCCGTACCCGTCCAAGCTGACGCCCTGCTGGAACCTGGCCGCGCCCGGCTGGGGGCAGTCGCCGCTCTACAAGAATGGTGGTTACGACACGAGTTACCTCAGCCCGCGCTACGACGTGGCGGAGCTGATGTCGTGGTGGACCTGGAGCGAGCTGGGTCCGTGGCGCACGCCGCTCGAGCCGGAGATGCTGATCGCCGCGCTGGGCGAGGGGTTCTACAAGCAGTACACGCCCTACATGGTCAAGGAGCCGGTGAGCGGGAAGATCATGTACCCGCTCAACCGTGGCGACTACGACGGGTACATGCCGCTGTGGGGCGGGCTGCCGGCGCTCCGGGCGCAGCTCGACCGGATCCGCGCCGCCGGGCAGCTCCCCATGTTCTACACCGATCCCATCCTCGGCGACGCCAACACCAAGCTGGCCACGGAGCACGGCGCCGAGTACGGCATCATGAACCCGCTCTGTCAGGACGACGTGCACATCCCCGCCACGCCCAAGGGCTACGTCGGGTCGTACGGCGGGTACTGCATGTGTCTCGACACGGAGTGGTACTCGGGCTGGGTGGCGGAGACCATGGGGCGCGTCTGCCGCGAGACCGGGGTGGACGGCATCCGGCTGGACGAATACGGCCACCGCGGCTACGTCTGCACGAGCGACAAGCACCAGCACCTCTTCGCCGAGCCGGGGCACAACGCCTGGCTCCAGGCGCTGGCGCGCAACGTGCGGCAGGTCCACGCCGCGATGGACAAGGTACGCCCCGGCCTGGTGCTGACCACCGAGTTCCCCGGCACCGACCAGATGGCCGCGGCGCTGGAGGGCGCCATCACCTACGACGTGCGCAACCAGGCGCCCTTCCGGCCGGTGCCCATCAATCTCTTCCGCTTCTACTTCCCCGCCTGCCGGGTGATGGAGCTCGAGATCCCCGGCCGCCGCAACGGGCGTGACATGATGCTCTGGAACGCCGAGATGGCCTTCGAGACCAACTACCCCGCGAACCTCCACCAGATGCTCAAAGAGAACGCCGACGCCCTCGATGCCCTTCACCCCGAGCCGCTCGTGCCGACCCTGGTGCCACGGGTCTACGCCAACCGGTTCGCCGGCGGCGGGAAGGTTGTCACCACACTCTTCAACGGCACGGGGCACACGGTGGACGGCCAGCTTCTGGCGGTGACGCCGGCGGCGGGGCGGCACTTCGTCGACCTGGCGAGCGGGCAGGAGCTGGCGCCGGCCAAGATGGGCGGGCGCTGGGCCGTGGCGGCGCGGCTGGCGCGCGAGCACACGCTGGTGGTCGCCGATCTGCCGCGGCGGCTGCGCGTGGCCGCTGGCGCGGCGAGTGTGACGGGGCCGGCGGCGGGTCTTGCGGTGGCCGTGGTGGACGGCGAGGCGAAGGTCTTGGTCACGTCGACGCCCGGCGCGAGACTGCCCGCGCTGCCGGAGGGGAGCAAGCCGGCGACGGTGAAGCTGCTGCGCGCGGGGCGGCTGGTGGATGTCGCCGCGTGGTGAGCCGTTGGGAGTGAATTGGAATCTCGGGAGCCCCCTCCCCTGCGCAGCGGGGTGGGGGTGGCCGGCCGGTTCGCGGTAGCTGGAGGACCCCCCTCCCGCCTCCCCCCGCTTCGCAGGGGGAGGAGCAGACAAGACTCCCGGCGCCGCCAGTCAATCCCGAGCCGTTGACATGCCCGCCGCCGCCGCGCATGATCCGCAACCAGGAGCAGCCCCGTGGGCACTGCGTACACCCCCGGCCTGACTGTCAACGACCGCGCGTTGATCCGCAAAACCCGCCGCCTGCCGCTGAAGGGCGAGGTGCTGGTGGCCGTGGGCGATCACGTCGCGCCCGACACGCCCATCGCGCGCACCGAGCTGCCCGGCGAGGTGATCCTGGTGCGCGCCGCCGAGCGGCTCGGCGTGCAGGGGGACGAGCTGCTGCGCCTGCTCCGCCGGCAGGTGGGCGAGGCGGTGGAGAAGGGCGAGGTGCTGGCGGAGACGCCGGGGCTGTTCGGGCGGTTCTTCAAGACCCAGCTCGAGTCGCCGGTGGAGGGCACGCTCGAGACCGCGACCGAGCGGACGGGCAACCTGACCATCCGCCGGCCGCCCAAGCCGGTGGTCCTCCAGGCCTACCTGCGCGGCACCGTGGCCGAGGTGATCGACGGGGAGGGCGCCGTGATCGAGAGCCGCGGCGCGTTGGTGCAGGGCATCTTCGGCATCGGCGGCGAGCGGAACGGCGAACTGCTCGTGCTCGCCGCGCCTGACGAGGCAGGTCTGGACGGCGCGGACGGGCGCATCGTGGTGGTGCCGGGGCAGGTGAGCGCGGCGTTCTACCGGGCGGCGGCGGGCCGCGGCGCGGCGGCGGTGGTGGGCGGCTCGGTGCTCGACGGCGACCTGCGCGACATCCTCGGCTACGACATCGGCGTGGCCATCACCGGCGAAGGGAAGGTGGACGCCGCGCTCGTGGTGACCGAGGGCTTCGGCGACGTGGCGATGGCCGACCGGACGCAGGCGCTCCTGCGCAACCTGGACGGGCGCGAGGCGTCGCTCAGCGGGGCGACACAGATCCGGGCGGGGGTGATCCGCCCCGAGATCATCGTGCCCGACCTGACCCTCTCGCCCGACCAGCTCGCGGGCGATGCGGCGGCGGCGCAGACGCTCGACGTGGGCGCGCACATCCGCCTGATCCGGGAGCCGTACTTCGGCCGCCTGGCGACGGTGACGGAGCTTCCGCCGGAGCCGGTGGAGATCGACACGGGCGCGGTGGTGCGGGTGCTCGGGGCGGAGCTGGAGGGTGGCGAGCGGGTCACTGTGCCGCGGGCCAACGTGGAAATCGTGGTGGGTTAACGGAACCGCAACCTCGGCGGCACCATGATGTCCGAAGGGATGTCCGGAGTGTCCGTCATGGCCCGCCACCGCAGCCGCAAGACCGAGATCGAGCTGTTCCTGCCGCACCTCCCCACGCGCGGGCTGGGCGAGCGCTGCTGGTACGACGCGGTGTCCCCCTGGCTCCCGCTGGCGATGGTCCTGACCCTCTTCCTCGCGCTCGGCTTGCGCCTCTCGATCTGATCCGTGTACACTCTGGTGCAACGGCGAGCGGCCTGTGCCACCGTTGCTCGCGTGCGCACCCACCACCGCCCGCCGGTTTGATGAAGCCGGGTGAGAGGTACCCGTCCGGCTCAGGGGAGACAGGCATGGTGGGAAGACGAGTGTACCCGGGGTTGCTCGCCCCGGCTCTCTGCGCAGTGCTCACGGCCGGCTGCTCCGCAAGCCAGGTGCAGGCCGTGCTGCGCACCTTCTACGTCGCCAAGAACGGTAACGACGCCAACCCCGGCACGCAAGCGCAGCCGTGGCTGACCGTCGACAAGGCCGCCCGGACCGCCGTGGCCGGCGACACGGTCTGGATCCGCGCCGGCACCTACAACGAGCGGCTCGTGCCGCAGAACTCGGGAACGGCCGGCAACGAGATCGCCTTCGCCGCCTTCGGGCAGGAGCAGGCGGTGCTCGACGGGACCGGGTTTCCGCTCAGCCTGGTGGCCGGCGTGGTGGATCTGTCGAACCGGAGCTTCATCCGGGTGACCGGCCTGCAGGTCAGGAACTCGGAGGACTGCGGGATCGCGGCGGACCACGCCCAGGACGTGGTCGTGGAGCGCTGCCAGACCACCAACACCAGCTCGTCGGGGATCGCGGCCTGGAATAGCCAGCGGGTGATCATCGACGGCAACCTGGTGGAGAACGCCTGCTCCGGCGGGTCGCAGGAGTGCATCAGCGTCGGCGGCACCGACACGTTCGAGGTGCGGAACAACATCGTCCGCGACGGTCACAAGGAAGGGATCTGCCTCAAGGACGGCTCCAGCAACGGGCGGGCGTACGGGAACCAGGTGTACGGCATCCTCGACGCCGTCGGCATCTACGTGGATGCCTGGGACAAGCACACCTTCAACATCGAGGTGATGCGGAACGTGGTCCACGACGTCCAGGTGCCCGCCAATCAGGAGGGCGTCGGGATCTCGCTGGCCTCGGAGTCGGGCGCTCTGCTGGAGAACGTCAGCGTCTACAACAACCTCGTGTACCACAACAAAGCGCTCGGGATGCAGGTGACGCCCGCCGGGCCGGCCGCCACCCATCCGCTACGGCACCTCCGGATCTGCAACAACACGGTGGTGAACAACGGCTGGGACCCGTGGGGCGGCGGCATCGCCGTGGACGACCCGGACATCTCGGACGTGGTGGTGCGCAACAACCTGTGCAGCGGGAACCTCACGTTCCAGCTTCTGGTCTCGGCTGTGGTGCCCGTCGGGGAAGTCACGGTCGACCACAACCTGGTCTTCCCGTTCCTGGGTGTCGAACCCGGCGAGGTCACCGGAACCGACGCCGTGCAGGCCGACCCCTTGCTGGTGAACCCGGCGGGGGCCGACTTCCACCTCGGCGTAGGCTCTCCCGCGGTGAATGCCGGCTCGGGCCTCGGCGCTCCGGCGACGGACTACGAGGGCGACGCGCGGCCGCAGGGCGGGGGAGTGGACATCGGGGCGCTGGAGCAGTAGCACCGCGACCGGTATACTGCCCTGCGGGTCTGGGAGCTGACGCCATGCGGGGCGCCCCGGTGCTGGTCTTGCTGCTGCCGCTCGGCGCCGCGGCGGCGGCCGGGGACGTGCCGGCCGCGCGCGTCACCGTGGACGCCGCGCGCCGCCTCGCCACCGTGCCCGACGGGCTCTACTCGGCGGGCTACGATGGGGCGAGGGCTTCGTCACGCGGGTGCAGCGGGTCGTCCGCCAAGGCTGGAGCCCCATCCTGGCCTTCTCGCTCCACGGCGGCGTGCAGGGGCTGCCGCGCTGGTTCAGCGGCGAGCCGAGCGACGCCGGCGGGAAGGTCTGGTTCAAGTCCAACCTCGATGGCACGCCGGCCGAGGAGGGCCGCAGCGACCAGTTCGCCGCCCTCACGGTCATCGCCCACGACCTGGCGGCGAGGCTGGCGGAGCTGGGCCTGACCGGGCTCCACTGGGAGACCGCCTACGAGCTCGGCCACGACATGCCGCTGCCGGCGATCCACTACCACGTGGCCAAGGGCGTGCGGCAGGGCGACCCCGCGGCGAAGCTGATGGGCCCCGCCACCTGGCCGGGCTGGACCGTGGAGGAGCGCTTCGTCAAGCCGTGCCTGAAGACCTACGGCGCGGATCTGCTCGACTTCGTCAGCGTGCACTGGTACGCCGACAACGAGCACGGGCTGTGGGCCGCGCCCGGCTGGCACGAGCGAACCGGGCCGCTGACGGTGGCCGACCGCGCGTACCTGCCCTACCTGATGGAGACCACGCCGAAGTTCGAGGCCTGGTGCACCAGCCTGCGACGGCTGCTCGACGACCCGGCGCTGAACCCGGCCGGCAAGCGGATCGGCATCGCCTTCACCGAGTACGACGCCCTGGCCGCGTCGCCCTACGGTCACAACCCGGAGAACCCCGACTGGCCGCACTACCGCGCCGACGCCGACTGCTACCTCAACGCCAACGCCTTCGGCGCGGTCTGGCGCGCCTCGGCGCTATGCCACCTGGCGGCGTCCGGCTGCCTCGACATCGCCTGCCTCTTCACCACGCGGTCCTACTACGGGGTGATCGAGAACGCCCCGGAGCATGGGTACCACCGCCAGCCGGCCTGGTTCGCCTGGCGGCTGCTGCGCGAGACGGCGGGGCTGAAGCCGGGCGCGCCCCTGCTCGCCACCACGGTGGACGGCCCGCGCGACAGCGCCGCGGCGCACGTACAGGGCACGGACACGCCGTGGCTCGAGGCGTTCGCCGTGGACGGCGCGGCGGGTCTCCGGCTGAGCCTGATCAACCGCTGCCTGGAGGGGCAGCGCGCCACCGTGGCGGTGGGCGGCCTGCCGGCGGACCGGCCGGTCGGCGCGGTGCGACGGTACGAGTTGAGCCAGGGCCGCGTCGCGCGGTTCATCGGCCGCCGCCCTGGCAGCGCGGCCGAGGGCGCCTTCGAGGGTGCGCCGGATGACTCGGCCAGCGCGCGCTGTCTGGAGCCGCTCCCCGGCCCGCTCGCCGCTCGTGACGGAGATGTCGTGAGCCTGGAGCCGGTCGACTGCCCGCCCCTCAGCCTGACCATCCTCGCCCTCGACGCCGCCGGCTGGCGGGTCACGCGCGGCGCGCCCGCGCGCATGCAGCCCGCCCCGAGCGCCGCGGGCTACCAGCTCCGCTACGGCCTGGGCCTGCTCTTCCAGGTGGCGCCCGGCCGGGCGGGCCTGCTCTGCAACCGGCGGACCGTGGGCGCCGGCCACTGGGACTTCGAGGACGGCACCGACCTGGTCCTCTTCGACCGGCTCGAGGATCTTGGCGCCGCGGAGCCCTTGGTGCTGTCGCTCAACGAGACGTCGCGTGATCCGGCCACGGGCCGCCTGAGCTGCGCTGTGAAGTACCCGGTGGTGGGCGGCTTCGTGCCCGCCGGCGCCACGCTCCCGGACGGCACGCCCCACCCGCACGCCGGCACGGGCTTCGGTGTGACGGAGGTGCTCTCGTACCCGCTCAACGACGCGGGCACGTTCCGCTGGGACGATCCGCATGCCGACTACGTCGAGCTGCTCCAGCTCGGTTACGACGGACGGCGCGTGCGCCTGGTGGGCCGAGACCGGCGCGATGCCGAGCGGCCGCTCCGGCTCGGCCGAGAGGGCTGGGTGCTGACCGTGCCCGGGCTGTCGATGGCCATTCCGGACGGCGAGGAGCTGCTCTTCCCGTGCAGCGCGAAGTCGCCCCCACGGACGCTCACGGGCGTCTCCCGCTGGCGGCGGGTGGCCGGCGAGTGGCAGCCGGTGTCGTTCGTGCCGGTCACCGGCGGCACGGAGCCGAGCCTGGTGCGCGAGGGCGACGGGGCCCTGCTCTTCCTGGCGCGCGGCTACGGCGAGAGCGCCGAGGAGATCCGCGTCTGGCGCTCGACCGACGGTCAGGCCTGGACGTCGGTGCTGCAGGCCGAGCATGCGCGCGCCGAGGCGCCGGTGGTGCTCAACCAGGCCGCCGACGGCACGCCCTACGTGAGCGGCAACCTGCTCGGCCGCGGCCGGTCGGTGCTCTGCCTGTGGCCTCTGAACGCTGCGCGCACGGCCCTCGGGCCGCCGGTGGTGGCCCGCGACTGCGCCGCTGAGTTGGGCCCGCCACCCGAGCGGGCGAGCTGGTTCGCCGACCACCCCACCGCCGCCACCGTGGGCCTGGCCGACGGGCGGCTGCACCACCTGCTGTGCTACCGGGTGATGGCGTTCCGGCTCGACAACACGGGCGAGGCCGTGACCGAGCACACCGGGTGCTGTGTCGAGGAGCTGGTCACCGGCGCCGACAGGTGATCGCGCCGGGCGCGCCGAATGGCTGCGCGCCGGAGATCACGCCATGCCCGCCGCTCGTCTCGGGCCGCTGCTGGGGATCGTCATGCTCACCGCCGCCGAGGCCGCGCCACAGCTCACCCTCGCCCGCGACGGCAAGGCGGAGTCGAGCATTGTGCTCCCCGCCGCGCCCACCCGCATCGCGCGCTTCGCCGCGTTCGAGCTGCAGCACCATCTGCGGCTGATCACCGGGGCCGAGGTGCCCATCGTCCACGAGACCGACGCGGTCGGGGGCGTGGCGATCCTCGTCGGCGAGACGAGCGTGGCCCGCGGGCTGAGGCTCGACCGGGAGCACCTCGCGCCGCAGGAGTACGCCGTCCGGTTCCTGCCCAACGCCCTCGTGCTCGTCGGCCGCGACCAGCCGGGCGACGCCGACGTGCAGTACTCGCCGACCCCCACCGCTGCGCAGCTCGCCACCTGGCCCGGCATCTGGGACGAACAGGGCACGCTCTATGCCGTCTACGAGCTGCTCGAGCGCTATTGCGGCGTGCGCTGGTTCAACCCCACCGAGACGGGCACCGACTGCCCCCGCCAGCCCACCCTCACGCTCACCGGCAGCGGCCTGCGCCGCGCGCCGTTCATGCGCTACCGCTACGCCTGTTACGCCAGCAGCGAGGGCTACGACATCTTCACCGGCCTCTGGCCCGGCGGCAGCGCGGGCTACGCCAAGTGGGAGGCCGCCGCCTATCCGGACCTGCACCGCCGCTTCACCGACGCGAACCAGTACCTCTACGCGAAGCGCGGGTGGGTCACGCTGTTCCGCCTGCGGCGTCGCGAGGGCGGGGAGATCTGCCTCGGCAACCACTCGCTCTACGGCTACTACCGCCGCTTCTGGGCGCCCGAGGCCGGGCAGGAGCAGCTCTTCGAGGCCCAGCACGCCGACTGGTTCGCCCAGGGCTACGCGGGTCAGCCGCCCCAGATGTGCTACACGAGCCGCGGGCTGGTGGAACAGGTCGCCAAGGACGCCTGCGAGTTCTTCGAGACGGGCAAGTCTTACCCCGGCGCGCAGGCGGCCGGCAACTGCTTCTGTGTCGAGCCGATGGACAACGACGCCTTCTGCCAGTGCGCCGACTGCCGCCAGTGGCTCGCCGGGCGCGACGCCGACAGCCCCTTCTTCTCCAACGGCCGCCACAGCGACTACTTCTTCCAGTTCGTCAACGAGGTGGCCAAGATCGTCGGCAAGCAGCACCCCGACAAGCGCATCGTCTGCCTCGCCTACATGACTCACGCCGCCCCGCCGGTCCGCCTCCAGCTCGAGCCCAACGTGCTGGTGCAGTACTGCTTCGCCTGCAACCGGCTCAACTTCGACCGCCCGTCCTACGACCACGAGGTGCAACTGCTCAAGCAGTGGCGCGCCACCAACCCCAAGCGCCCGCTCTACCTCTGGCTCTACGACACGTTCCCGGTGGAGATCGCCAACGGCGGCGGGTTCCACTGCTTCCCCGGCTTCTTCGCCCACGCCGTGGGCGAGCAGTTCAAGCTGTTCGGTGACCACGACTACCGCGGAGTCTTCCACTGCGGCTACGGGCAGGAAGTGGAGGCCTATCTCACCTACCGCCTGATGGACGAGCCGCGGCTGGACGTGAAGGCGCTGCTGGCCGAGTATTTCCAGCGGCTCTACGGCCCGGCCGGCGGGGCCATGCAGCAACTCTACGAGTCCATCGAGCAGACCTACAGCACCCCGGCGAGCTACCCGGAGCCCATCGCCACGGGGCGGATCGAGGGCCACCACCACCAGACCGAGGAGGTCGCCTGGGGCTACCTGGGCACCGAGCGGCGGATGGCGCAGTGGGGCGAGCTGCTGAGCCAGGCGCGAGCCGCCGCGCAGACGCCCGAGCAGAAGCAGCGGGTGGAGCTGTTCGCCCTGGGCACGTGGGACTACATGACCGCCGGGCGCGCCCAATACCTGGAGCACGCCAAGGCGCGCTACGGCGGCGGGGGCGCGCCGCTCCGCGTGCCCTTCTCCTCGGCCGGCCCGCTGGACGGCGATCCGGCCCGGCTCGACCGTGCCGAGGCCCTGACCCTCACCACCTGGCGCTCGCGCATTGCCGAGCCGACCCGCCGCCACTGCACGGCGCGGCTGCTCAACGACGGGCGGTACTTGTACGTACAACTGGAGGAGCCCGGGGACCCGCGGGGGCTGAAGTCGGCGGCGGACCCGCTGACCGGCGACGCCTGGCAGGTGCTCCTGTCGGCCGGGCGGTCGGGGCCGGTGCAGAGCCTCACGGTCGCGCCGAACGGCAAGTGGACGGCGAGCTGGGAGAGCGGGGCGACGGTGCGCTCGCAGACCTCGGCGCGGGCCGGCTGGTCGGTTAGCGTGGCGCTGCCGCTGGAGCCGCTCCTGGCCGGGAAGACGCACCTCTTCGCCAACCTGGCACGGCGCTCGGCGGCGTCGGACGATCAGCCGGTCTGGTCACCCACGTTCGGCGCGTTCGAGGAGCCCGGCGCGCTGCGCGAGCTGGTCCTCGACGGGCCGGAGACCATCCCCGCCGACCTGCCCACGGGCGAGCCCGCGGGGCTGGTGGCGCGCTGGCGGCTGGACGAGGGGCGCGGCGGCACGGTCAGGTCGAGCACGGGCGCGGCCTGGGACGGGACGCTGCAGAACAAGCCGCAATGGGTGAGAGACGGCGGCCGGCCGGCGGTGCGCCAGGAGGATTCGCGCCGGCAGTGGCTCGATTTCGGCAGCCCGCCGGCGGCGGACCTGACGAAGACGCTCAGCCTGGTGGTGTGGGTCAAGTACGTCGCCTCGGAGGTCTGGTACCCGGGGCTGCTGGGCAAGGGCTACGAGGCCACCGGCACCTACGGCCTGCACCTCCGCCCCGGGCTGACGCCGTGGTTCGAGCTGGACAGCCCGGACGGCACGCGCAACCACTACAACCCCACCGACTTGTGCCTCACGCCGGGGCAATGGAACCACGTGGCGGCGACCTACGACGGGGCGACGATGCGGGTCTACCTCAACGGGCGTGAGGCCGGCGGCGGCAAGGCGGTGAGCACCGCCATCCGGACCAACCAGGAGCCGCTGCGGTTCGGCTGGCTCGGGTCGTACGGGCACTTCAACGGCCTGGTGCGCGACATCCGCCTTTACGACCGGGCGCTGTCGGCGGGTGAGGTGTTCGCGCAGTATCTGGCGGGGCGGTAGACCGAGGCGCCGGGCCACGCCCGCAGGAGCCCGCCGCCTGCCGGCGAACCGGTGCGCCGCGAGTGGAGACCTGCTTACCTTGAGACCGTCGCCCCAGCGCGCCGTGCTGTGCCTGTCGCTGCTCCTGGCTCTCCGGCCCGTCCTCGCGGGCGAGACGAAGCAGTTCGACATCTCCGTCACCTCCCGCTTCAACACCCAGCAGCGGCTGCCCAAAAACCTGCGCGACTTCTTCGCCGCCCACCCCAACCTCCACCTGGTACAGTGGGACGGCATCTCCATCCCCACCGTGGGCGCCCGCGCCAGCCTCGCCATGGCCATGGCCGCCGACATCGGGCCCGACATCTTCGAGACCGACATCCGCCAGGCCGTCAGCCAGGGCCTCGCCTACCCGCTCACCGAGTGGATCGGCGAAGACGGCGTGCTGGCCAACGGCCAGCCGAAGCGGCTGCCCGACGGCAAGCCCGACCTCAACGGCCAGATCGACGCCGACGAGGCCAAGTGGCCCGGCTGGATGCAGATCAAGCCGCTCTACCGCCAGGTGGTCACCGTCGACGGCCGGGCCTACTGCCTCCTCCGCCGGGCCGGGCTCGACCCGCTGCACCCGCCGCGCAGCTACGACGAGTTCATCTGCTGGGTGCGGCTGCTCTACAACCCGGAGAAGAAGACCTTCGGCCTGGAGCTGATGCCCTACAGTTGGGCCTTCGCGCCGTGGGTCGCGACCACCGGCTCCAGCATCGTCGTGCAAGACCGCAAGAGCCCCACCACCGGCAAGCTCTACACGTTCAACGAGCAGGCCACAGACTTCCACGCTCCGGACACCGGAGAAGACCTGACGAGCGTCCGGCCCACGTGGCGCTGCAACGTGGCCAGCCCCGAGTGCGCCGCCGCGCTCCAGTTCTACCACCGCCTGCGCTGGGCGCCTTGGCTGAAGGACCGCGCCACTGGCGAGCCCGTGGAGCTGACCGACGACGACGTGCAGCGCGGCAGCGTGATGTTCCGCGGCCGGCGGATCGTCTTCCAGCCCGAGGAGGTGATCGAGGGCAGCATCAGCGTCACCACCGCGGAGATCATGGACACCGTCAAGCGGCTCGGGCGCGAGCTGGCGATGTACCCGATCTGGTCCGGCGACATGACCGAGTTCGAGAACGCCGGGCTGGATCCGAGCGACATGGGGATGATGCCCTTCCCCGGGCGGACCTCCGCGGAGCGGCCGGTCCTGCAGGCCAGCAACTCCTTCTTCATGATCGGCAAGGACGTGCTCAAGCGCGGCGGGGCCACCGAGGCGGCGCGGAAGCAGTATCGCGACTGGGTCTGGCAGGTGATGACGCTGATCTGCAGCCCGGAGGGCTCGGACGAGGTGAACCGCCGCAAGGTGGCCGCCGGGCAGGCCCGCTTCCTCAACCCGCGCGACCTGCACCGCCTCGGGTTCGACGACTACATCAAGGAGATGCCGCCCGAGAACCTGGCCATGTGGCGTGACATCGACTCCGGCCGGATCCTCGAGGTGGTCGAGCCCTTCATGGGCAAGTGGCTGCAGTTCCGCGACTTCTACCAGCGCGACGCCATCGACCTCGTCCTGCGGCCGAGCGGCAAGGCCTTCGACTACCAGGCCGCGCTGGAGACCCTGCAGCGCGAGGCGGACACCGGCACCATGTTCGAGCGGCCGGCCTCGGCGCTGGCGCGCTACCGGCCCGTGGCTCTGGTCGCCCTGGTGCTGCTGGTGGCGTTCTTCGCCATGTTCGCCGTGCTGATCGTCCGCGACCAGCTCCGCCGCACGATCAAGGTCGCCGGGGTCTACCGCGGCTGGCTGCCCTGGGCGCTCCTCGCGCCGGCGCTCTTGTCCATCGGCGTGTGGGGCTACTACCCGCTCCTCCGCGGCCTGGTGATGGCCTTCCAGGACTACAAGATCGTCGGCCAGTCGCCCTTCGTCGGGCTGGACAACTTCATCAGCATCGCCCTCGACCCCAACACCCGGCAGTACCTCAAGGCCACCTTCCTGTGCGTGCTGTGGAGCCTGGGCCTGGCCTTCTTCACGCCCATCCTGCTGGCGCTGCTCCTCAGCGAAGTGCCCCGGCTGAAGATCTTCTTCCGCACCCTCTTCTTCCTGCCCCAGATGACCAGCGGCCTGGTGGTCACGCTGATGTGGAAGGAGATGTTCGTCGGCACTTCCACGGGGACCATCAACCGGCTCCTCGCCGCGGTGCTGGGCAGCGGGTTCAAGCCCATCGACTGGCTCGGCAGCCCGAAGCTGGTGATGGCCTGCGTGATCCTCCCCGGCGTGTGGGCCGGCGCGGGGATCGGCAGCCTGATCTACCTGGCGGCGCTCAAGTCGGTGCCCGACGAGCTCTACGAGGCGGCCACCATCGACGGTGCCGGGATCCTGGCGCGGATCTGGCACATCACCCTCCCCACCATCCTGCCGCTGGTGCTGATCAACTTCGTCGGCACGTTCATCGCCACGTTCCAGTCGATGGGCTCCATCTTCCTGCTCACCTTCGGCGGGCCGGGCAAGGCGACGATGGTGATGAGCATGGCCATCTGGCAGGAGGCCTACATCAACCTCCGCTTCAGCATCGCCACCAGCTACGCCTGGATCCTGGGGAGCATCCTGATCGGCTTCACCTACGCCCAGTTGTTCATCCTCCGCCGGGTGGACTTCCGCCAGGCGAAGGGAGACTGACGTGCACATCCTCGGCTACACCG
>JACPDV010000370.1 GCA_016183835.1 Armatimonadota bacterium | reverse complement strand
AGCTACCTCGGCCCGTGGAACCCCCGCGTGCCGCCCGGCAGCCGCGGCTGGATCAACATGTTCCGCGAACAGCTCTGGGTGCTGCCGTTCGCCAAAGTCCGCCATCACCCTGCCTTCAAAGCGTACTCTCAAGCGCGTTACGGCGATCCCGAGGCCCTCGACCGCAAGGTCCGCACCAAACTCCTCCGCGAGATCGACCTGATGTTCCAGAGCGTCTTCTCGCAGAAGCTGCTGACCAACTACCAGGAAGCCAACTACGTCGAGATGTGGCTCCTCGGCGTGCTCCTCGAGGACCCGGTCCTGCGCGACTTCGCCGGGCCGAACGCCGAGCTGACCCTCTACAACCACACCTACCAGGACGGTCTCAACGGCGAGGGCGCGCCGAACTACATGGCCATGCCCGGCGGCTACTTCTACCCCTTCCTTCGCGATCCCAAGGGCTTCGGCTTCTACTACCCGAAGTTCCTGGAAGAGCACCCCTTCTCCGCCGCCGCGGCGACGGAGATGCGCCGGCTGAACACCGTCCGCGGCGTGGACCTGGAGTTCGGCGACCAGCACGAGATGGCGTTCCCGCCCGCCTTCACCACCGACCCGGCGGCCGTGCGAGCGAACGAACTCGTGGGCAGCCGCAACTGGGCGGGCTACGGCGTGGGCGTGCTCCGAGTGGGCGGGCCGGGGCACCGGCAGGAGGTGGGGCTCAGCTACACTCGCTGCAGCCTGCACAACGCGCAGGACGCGCTGTCCATCGAGTGCTGGGTGGACGGCGTGCCGGTGCTCCGCCGCGGTGGCTACGCCGCCAACTGGCACAACGCCCCGCTGCAATGGGAGCGGCCCGAGTACCAGGCGCTGCGGAAGATGGACTACCCGCACCCCATCGAGGAGGGCGAGGCGGGCTTCGGCGGCTGGTCGTGGGTCTACGCGCACAGCCCGCTCTGCCAGAACGGTGCCACCGTGGACGATGTCGCCACCGGGCGCGGCTGGGGCGACAACCGGGGCTACGGCGAGGTGATCTGCTTCAAGGGCGGCGAGCCGGAGGGTGAGCCGGGAAGCGGGTTCCAGGTGCTCGACGTGCGCGACCACTATTCCTGGTCGCGGGTCGGCAAGCCGGTGCGCGAGTTCCGCCGCACGCTGATCGGGATCGAGGGGCCCGACGGCCGGCCGTATGTGCTCGATCTCCTCAAGCTCAGCGGCGGCAACCGGCACACCCTCTACACCAGCGCCTGGGCCGAGCGCGCCGCGGCCACGCTCCCCGCACCTACCGCCAAGGCGGACGACCTGGCCGCCAGGCTGTTCCGCGACCGGCCGCCCGAGGACACCCCCGACTACCGTATCTACCGCCACGTACGGCAGGTCGCGGCGGCTCCGGCGCCGGCTGCGCCGTGGGAGGTAACGTGGCGCACCGATGTGGCCGCCTACGCCGCGCGCGACGCCGCCGGCAAGCCGTTCCAGCGGCCAATCCCCGACGACGTGGGCCGGGTCCGGCTGCGGCTCGTGGGCATCGAGACCGCGCCGGGCGGGACCGAGCTGATCAGCGCCAAGGGCCCGTGGATCGCCTGGCTCCGGCAGCCGCTCCCGGGCGGGCAGCGCGCCGATGGCAACGTGTCGTTCGTCGATGCACGCGACTTCGTCATCGAGCGGCGCACGGCCGCGGCCGGCGACGAAGGGCTGGTCAGCGTCTACTGCCACGTGCTCGAAGGCTATCGCGAGGGCGAGGCGTCGATGATCCGTTCGGTCAAGCCACTCGCCGTGACCAGCCTGACCGGCGGCGAGCGCGACGTGGTGGCCCTGGAGCTGGCGATGGCCGGCGGGCACACCGACACGGTGATCTACCAGTCCGATGACGGGACCATCCGGCTGCCCGACGGCCTGGAGACCGACGCCCGCTACGCCCTGGTCCGCCGCGACGCGCAGGGGCAGGTGACCGCCGCCGACGCGGTGCGCGGCACGTCCCTGCGGGCAGGGAGCTACCGTGCCGGGCTGGCGGGCGACTTCACCGGCACCATCGTGGACGTGATCGGCGACCTGACCGGCACGCGGCGGGAGAGCGCGCTGGTGATCCGGCCCGACCGCCCCTGGCCCGCCGGCGAAGACCTGCGCGACCGGCAGCTCCTGGTCCGCGTGGAGAGCGGTCTGCGCGACCCGTGCAACGAGGGCTGGCGAGTGGCCGGCGTGGCGGCGCTGCCGGACGGCCTGGTACGGGTGGACGTGCAGGACCATGCACCGTTCGCCACGAGCTGGCACCAAGTGATCGAGATGCCGGCGGACCGGCCCAGCGTGCTCCGTACCCACCGGCCGATGGTGGACCACGGCAACTCGCCCTGGTACAACGGCCTCTCGCTGTGGTTACCCGAGCGCGGCAAGCTCTACACCATCAAGCGCACCAACGAGGTGGGCGGCGGCCTGGGCGGCGACACGGTGGAGCTGGACGGAGCGGCCGACCCGGCGGCCGACGGCGTGACGGTGGGCGACTGGTACGTCATCCACGCGGTGCGACCCGGCCTGCGGGTGGCCGTCGCCAACGACTTCGCCTGGCGCACGGAGCCGGCCCGCGACTGGCGCCAGCACGCGCTCCGCGCCACCGGGCCGGTATCGCTGGAGTGCCCGGTGACCCGCTCGAGCCTGGCCTGGCGCGCGGGCGACGGCGCCTGGCAGACGGCGCCGAACGGGCAGACGAGCTTCGCGGCGACCGCGAGCTGACGCCCGACGCCGCTCGCGACCTGGGCTGGATCGACCCGCCGGCCCGGCTCACGGTGCGGCTCCGAGACCGGGAGAACCCGCTCGACCCCGCGGCGCTCGCGGTCACGCTCAACGGCCAGCCGACGGTGGCAACGAGCCAGGCGGAGGAGGGCGGGAAGGGCCTCACGGTGACGCTGGACCTGGCCACGCTCCTGGCGGCCGACCGGGCCCGGCCGCGGCGGCAGCGGATCGAGATCGCCGTGGCCGACCGGTCGGTGGCGCGGCACCGGACGGTGGTGGCGGTGTCGTTCATCAACCGCGTGCCGCTGGAGGAGGGCGTGGTCTACCTGAGCGATCTGAAGCCGGCGCGGGCGTTCGCGCACGGCGGGCTGATCCTCGACCGCGACTACGTGGGCAACATGGCGGAGATCCAGGGGCGGGTCTACCCGAAGGGCCTCACGCTCTGCCCCGAGGCGCCGGCCGGGTGGGCGGAGGTGGTCTACGCGCTGCCGCCGGACCGCCCGGATCCGCTGTTCCTGGCCGAGGTGGGGCTGACCGAGAGCAGCCGCGGCGCCGGCAGCGCGACCTTCCTGGTGCAGCGCGGCCCGGCGGCGGACGGCCCGTGGGAGACCCTCTACACCTCGCCGACGCTCCGCGGCGGGATGGCGCCGGTGGCGGTGGAGCTGAGGCTCGGCGGGGCGAAGTACTTGCGGCTGTACACCACCGATGCGGGCGACGGGATCAACTCCGACCACGCGTTCTACGGGGCGGCACGCCTGCGGTGAGCGGCACGAGCCCGTGCAGGGGTCGGCGGCGCCGCGCCGAACGTGGCCGGCGTCCCGTGGCGGGCGGGGCCGGGGGATGGGAGGCACACGATGAGACTGGTTGCCCGCGGGGCCGTGTTGGCCCTGATGGCGCTGGCGTCGTCGCCGGCGCTGTTCGCGCAGGCGTTCTCGTTGCCGATGGCGGCCGGGCCCGAGGACACCACGCGCATCGAGGCGGCGCTCCCGGACAAGGCGCCGGCGGTGCCCCTCAAGCCCCGGCGGCTGCTGATCTTCGACCTCAACGTGGTCTACGGCGGCCACGGCTCCATCCCCGTGGCGAACACGGCGTTCACCTTGATGGGCCGCAAGACCGGCGCCTTCGAGACCGTGGTCAGCCGCGACCCGGCGGTGTTCGCCAAGGAGAGCCTCAAGACGTTCGACGCGGTCTTCTTCAACAACACCGTCGGCAACCAGTTCACCGACCCGGTGCTGCGGCAGAACCTGCTGGAGTTCGTGCTCGGCGGCGGCGGGCTGATGGGCGTCCACGGCACGTCGGTCGGCTTCACGCGCTGGAACGAGGGCGCGGCGGACGACTGGCCGGAGTTCCACTGCATGTTGGGCGGCGAGGGCGCGAACCACCGGACAGCGGACGAGAAGGTGGTGATGCGCAACGAGCAGCCCGACCACCCGGTCAGCGCCTCGCTCGGACCGGAGCCCGAGTATGCCGACGAGCTGTTCCGCTTCGGAGAGCCGTACTCCCGCAACCGGGTCCGCGTGTTGTTGAGCATCGACAACGCGAAGTCGGCCAGGCTTCAGGGCATCGACGCGATGCCGCGCCTCCGCGAGGACGAGGACTATGCCCTGGCCTGGGTGCGCAACTACGGGCGCGGGCGTGTGTTCTACTCGACCATCGCCCACAATCCGCGGGTCTTCTGGGACCCGGTGATGCTCAAGTTCTACCTGGCGGCGGCGCAGTTCGTGCTGGGCGATCTGCCGGCGCCCACCATCCCGAGCGCCAAGCTCACACGGTTTCTCCGCGCGCAGGAGCAGCTCGGCTGGCGGCTGGGCGTGGAGGCCTACACCTTCCACAAGTACACGCTGTTCGAGGCCATCGACAAGACCGCGCAGCTCAACCTGCCCTACATGGGCGGGCTCAGCTTCCAGAGGGTCAGCGAAACCATCCCCAAGAACCTCGACCCTTCGCTCACGGACGACGAGATCCGGCAGGTCCGGCTCAAACTGGACGCGGCGGGCGTTCGGATGCTCACCTACTACTACCAGGACATCCCCGGCGACGAGGAAGGCTGCCGCAAGGTCTTCGAGTTCGGCCGCAAGCTCGGGATCGAGACGTTCCTGGCCGAGCCGGCGCCGGCGGCCCTGCCGACCATCGACCGCTTCTGCTGGGAGTACGGCATCAAGGTGGCGCTGCACAACCACGGCGAGGCGGCGTCACCGCACACCTGGAGCCCCGAGGCGGTGCTCAAGACCCTCGCAGGCTGCAGCCCGATGATCGGCGCGTGCGCCGACGTGGGGTACTGGATGCGGTCCGGTCTGGACCCGCTTGCCGGCATTCAGAAGCTGGGGGGCCGGTTGGTCACGATCCAGATGCACGACCTCGACGCGTTGACGCCCGAGGGCCACGACGTGCCCTGGGGCACCGGCGTGGGCCAGACCGAGAAGCTCATCCTCGAGCTGCAGCGCCTCCACATCAAGCCCATCAT
>JACPDV010000360.1:27219-28062 GCA_016183835.1 Armatimonadota bacterium | reverse complement strand
CTCGGAAGCCCCCTCCCCTGCGGAGCGGGGGAGGGACGGGGTGGGGGTTTCCGGCCGGTTCGCGGCAGCCCGAGGACCCCCCTCCCGCCTCCCCCCGCTGCGCAGGGGGAGGAGCAGACAGGACCCACGGCGCCGCGATCGCCTCGCCGGGGGCGGCTCTGGTTGACCCGGCCGATCGGGCGATGCTACAGTGACGCTGCTGGTGAGGGCACGCGATGGAGTTCCCCCGTCTGGCGGTGATCGGCTGCGGCGCGCTGGCCAGCCGTCGGATCTACCCTTACCTCGGCGCCGCCGGCGCCCGGCTCGTGGGCGCCTGCGACCTCGACCTCGCCAGGGCGGAGCGCAACGCCGCGCTGTTCGGCGGACGCGCCTACGCCGACTGGGAGGCCATGCTCGGCGAGCAGCGGCCCGACGCCGTGATCGTCTGCATCGGGCCCGAACAGCACGCCGAGCTGGCGCCACGGATCCTCCGGCTGGGCTACCCGGTCTACACCGAGAAGCCGCCCGCCGCCACCTCCCGCGATGCTCTCGCCGTCGCCCGCGCCGCCAAGGAAACCGGCCTGCTCTGCGTCACCGCCTTCAAGAAGCGCTACGCCCGCTGCTACGAACGCGCCCGGCAGCTCCTCGACGAGCACCCGCCCGAGGACCGGCTGGCGCTCTCCATCGACTACGCCGGCGGCGCCTACCGCGAGGACTCGCCCCGCGGCACGTTCCTCCTCGACTTCTGCATCCACGTGCTCGACCTCAGCCGCTACCTGTTCGGCGAGGTGAGCGAGGTGGCCGCGTTCGCCGCCGGCCGCGCCGCCTACGCCGTGTCGCTGCGGTTCGCCTGCGGCGCCGTGG
>JACPDV010000360.1:0-27152 GCA_016183835.1 Armatimonadota bacterium | reverse complement strand
GGCGCCGTGTGGAGCCTCGCGCTCAACGCTGGCCGCGCCTTCGGCATCCCCACCGAGGAGGTGGAGATCACCCTCCGCGGCGGCCACTGGATGACCGTTCACAACTCGTCGCAGTGGCGCATCGTCCGTGACGGCCGGCCCGAGGAGTGGCGCGAGCCGCCCACTTTCACCTCCGCCGGCGACGACGGCCACGACACCGGCCACCTAGCCGAGCTGGCCGACTTCGTCGACGCGATCCGCACCGGACGGCGGACTTCGCGCTCGGCCATCGCCGAGTCGTACCGCAGCATGGCCCTCTACGAGGCCATCCAGTCCGCCGCAGACAGAGGCCGGCCGGTCAACCCGGTCCACGAGGAGATCTGACGTGCTCGCGCTCCACCTCGCCCTCGCCCTGGCCGCTTATCCCACTCCCGCCGAGGCCGGCTTCCACCACTGCGCGCTGATCTATAACTCGCCCACCCGCACGGCCGAGGGCCTGCTGCCCTATGTGGCCGAGCTGACCGACGGCAAGCCCACGGGCTGGATGTTCGACTCGTTCCTCTTCCTCGTCTTCGGCGTGCCTTCCGGGCAGTCGCCGTTCGACGGCAAGACCACGCTCCCCGACTGGCAGTATCACTTCGACCAGTGGTTCGGCCCCGGGCGCGACCTGGCGGCGCTCGACGAGGCGCTCGGAACCGCCTCCCGGACTCTCGGCCCGGTGCCCGCGAGGCGGCCGGTGATGTTCTCCATCCCGCGCCCGAGCACGGCAGTGGAGGACTTCGGCGACGTGGACGGCGACGGCCTAAGCGAGAGCCTCCGCACGCCCGAGGGCCGCCGCAAGGTCTACACCTGGTTCATCGACGAAGGCGGCCGCCGCTTCGCCGCCGCGGGCTATCGGAACCTGGCGCTGTGGGGCTTCTACTGGATGAACGAGGGCATCAGTACCGCCGACGAGAAGCTGGTGCGCGAGGCGGCGGACCTGCTTCACGCGCGCGACCTGCGGTTCTTCTGGATCCCCTGGTACCGCGCGCCCGGGGCCGAGCGGTGGCGCGAGCTGGGCTTCGACGTGGCCCTCATGCAGCCCAACTACGCCTTCTTCACCGAGCACCACGGCGAGATCCGGCGCAACCGGCTGACCATCACCGCCGACGTCTCCCGCCCGGCCGGCCTGGGCGTCGAGATGGAGCTGCCGATGGGCTCCGCGATGCCCGCCGCGCGCAACTACTTCCTCCGGTACCTGGCCGAGGGCGCGCCCGCGCGGCTCGGCTGGCAGGCCGGGGCCACCGCCTACTACATGGGTGTCGACGACCTGGGCGCAATGTGCCGCGCCAAGGAGCCCTGGCGGCAGGACCTCTACCACCAGCTCGCCGCCTACCTTCGCGGTGACGTGATCGCCGACCCGGATCCGCACCCGGCCTGGTCGGTAGCCGGCCGGGTGGGCGCGGCGCTGAGCGACGGTGCGCTGGCGGGCGGCACGCCGGTGGACGTGGCGACCGCGGCGCTCGGCGCGCCCGGGAACGTGTCGGCGGTGGACGTGTTCCTGGACGAGCCCGACGGCGCGCAGCCCTGGCGCGGGCAGGTGCGGGTGACACGGCGGGAGACTGCGGACGGCCCGTGGCTGCCGGGCGGCTGGGCGATGCGCACCAGCCGCGCGGCGAGCGACGGCCGGCGGCAGGTGGTCACCGCGCCGGTGGGCGCTCCGTGCGCCGAGCTGCGGGTGCAGCTCACGCCGCCCGCCGAGGTGGCGGAGCTGGGGGTCGACGGCGGCGCGCCCGAGACCGAGCGCGCCAGCCACCTGGCGCTGCGCCGGCCGTACCGCTTCGAGCCGGCGCCCGAGGCGCGCTACGGCGACAGCGGCCACGAGCTGACGGACGGGCTAGTCCCCGAGGCCGGGTTCGGTTCGGGCGGCACCGTCGGCTGGTATGGCGGGAGCGTGACGGTGAGCTTCGACCTCGGCCGGGTGCGCGAGCTCGAGTCCGCCGAGCTGCACGTGGAGGCCGGCGGCTACGCCGCGGTGTACGCGCCCGACGAGGCGGCGCTGCTCCTCGCCACCGACCGACCGCCGCCGACGCGGCTGGCCGACCAGGGCAGCCCGCCCGAGGGCTTCGCCCTGCTCGGTCCCGAGCCGCTGGCCATCGACCGCACCATCACCGCCGATCACACCCTGGGGCATCTCACCTTCCGGGTTGCGAAGCCCGTCGCCGCGCGGTTCGCCACGTTCGTCATCCGCCCCCACGGCTGGCTGATGCTGGCCGAGGCGCGGCTGTTCGCCGCCGGCGTGAACGTGGCGCCGGAGTGCGAGTACCTGCTCCGCCCGGCACCCAGCTCGGCGGACACCGAGAAGTACCCCGACGACGGCACGAAGCTGACCGACGGGATGGTGGCCGAGGCCTTCAGCCCGCGCCTGGTGGCCGGCTGGACCGCCCTCGAGCCGCGCGTGGTGACCCTCGACCTGGGCCAGGAGACGGAGCTGCACGCGGTGACGGCTTGGTCTCTGCGCGGCGGGCTGTACGGCATCTACGCGCCGGGCGAGGTGAGTGCGGAGGGCTCGGCTGACGGCCGGACCTGGGCGCCGTTCGGCCGGGCGCCGCGGGTCGAGGGGCCGGAGGACGGCAAGAGCTGCGTCGGCCTGCCTTGCCGCGTGGCCGTGCCGGCCGGGACGCGTGCGCGGTGGGTGCGGGTCAGCGTGCGGGCGGCGCGGGGCTGGGCGATGCTGAGCGAGCTAGCGGTGGAGTAACGGCCGCTTCCGCCACGTCGTCCGGTGCCCCAACCAGGCCGGCAGAGCCAGGCGGGGAGACGTCCTCGCCGAAGAACGCCTCCAAGCAGGCTTCGCAGATGCCGTGGCTGATGGGCCGGTCGGAGTCAATCGGGACTTCGCCCAGCTCCCGCCCGCACCAAGCGCAGACCGTCTTCATGTTGGGCGCTGCCTCGAATCAGGACCCTATCCACCCAGGACCGTGTCGATCCGTGCCAGCTCCTCATCGGTCAACGCTGCCGCGGCGAGGGCTGCCACGTTCTCCTCGATCTGCGCTACGTTACGCGCTCCGATTAACGCCGTGGTGACCCGTGGGTCGCGCAAGACCCACTGCAACGCCATCTGAGCCAGCGTCTGCCCGCGCTCGAGCGCCAGCTCGTTGAGCCGGCGCAGCTTCGCCTGCAGCTCCGGCGTCACCGCCTCGGAGCGGAGGAACCCGTCCGGGTCGGCCGCCCGCGACTCGGCCGGGATGCCGTCCAGGTACTTGCTGGTCAGCAGCCCCTGTGCCAACGGGCAGAAGGCCACCACGCCCAGGCCCTCGGCCTCGGTGTACGGCATCACGTCGCGCTCGGGCCCACGGTTCAGCATGGAGTAGGCGACCTGGTCGGTGACCAGCGCCGTGCCCCGCGCGCGGAGGAGCCCTTGCGCCTCGCCGATGCGGTCGCCGCCGTAGTTGCTCACCGCGCCGTAGAGCGCCTTGCCCTGCTGCACCGCCAGCGCCAGGGCTTCCATGGTCTCGTCCAGCGGGGTGTCGGGGTCGGGGCGGTGGTGGTAGAAGACGTCCACGTAATCCAGCCCGAGACGCAGCAGAGACTGGTCGAGGCTGGCCAGGAGGTACTTCTTCGAGCCGAAGTCGCCGTACGGCCCGGGCCACATCCCGTACCCGGCCTTGGTGCTGATCACCAGCTCGTCGCGGTGCTCGCCGAAGTAGCGCACCAGGATCCGGCCGACGCTGTCCTCGGCGCTGCCCGGCGGCGGGCCGTAGTTGTTGGCCAGGTCGAAGTGGGTGATGCCCAGGTCGAAGGCGCGGTGGAGCATCCGCCGGGCCTCGTCGAAGTCGGCGCGCCCGCCGAAGTTGTGCCACGCGCCGAGCGACAGCGCCGGCAGCTTCAGCCCGGTCCGCCCGCAGCGGCGGTACTCCATGCTGCCGTAGCGGTCCTCGGCGAAGCCCTCGCCCAGCCCGTCGCGCTCGTCGAGACACAGCTCCACGCAGTCGGCGCAGATCACCGCCGGAAGGGCGGCGAACAGCAGCACCTCGTCGTGGTGGTGGCCGCAGCCGCCGCAGCCGCCCCCGCTCGCGCCGCCCGCGCCGCAGAAGGCGCACTCGGCGTCGTGGTCCTCGGTCACGGCCACTTTCGAGTCGCCCGGCGGCTCCTGGGCGCGAAGGATGGCGCGGCAGGCATCGACGCAGACGTCGCAGATGGCGGCCTCGTCGCCGCGGATCAGCTCGTCCACCGCCGTCGCCGGCCGGCCGCAGAAGGAGCACTTGGGGGTCTCGTCGTGGTACTTGGACATCGAGCGTCCTTTCGGGTTAGGCTCTCGGTAGGATACCACCCATGCGCGTCCTGCTGGCGTTCTTGCTCCCCGCGATGGCCCTCGCGGCGGACAACCTGCTGGTCAACGGCGGCTTCGAGGAGCCGGCGGCCTGGACCACCGCCCGCGACGGCGGCATGGTCACGGGCGCAGCCCGCGGCGGGCAGCGCTACGCCCGGGTACGGTTCGAGGACCGCCTGAGCCAGCGCGCGCCCGTGCGCGAGGGCCGTTGGTACGCCGTCCGCGGCTTCTGCCGCGCCGAGCAGGCGACCCGCGAGCAGCCGCGGGTGAAGCTCTACTTCCTCGCCGCCGATGGCGCGCAGGTCAGTGCCGGCGGCGGCACGATCGACGCCGTCGGACCCGACCGCTGGACGCCATTCGAGATCACCTTCCTCGTCCCGCCCGGCGCCGGGCTGCTCAGCGTCGATCTGATCGGCGCCTTCGGCGGGTCGGACTGGTTCTGGTTCGACGACGTGGCGCTGGTGGTCTTGGCCACGCGCAGCGAGCCGGCGCTCACCGCCGTGCCGGACCTGGATGGCAAGACGGTGGTGGTCGGGGACCGGGCCGACGTCCATTCGTTTGCGCTCTACCGCGTCCCGCCGGAGTCGTACTCGCCCATCGACGGCCTGCTTGCGACCCGCGCGTGGACCGGCCGCAGCGACCGCCTCCGCCACCGGCCGCCGGTGTGTGACTTCGACATCGACCTGGCCGCGCCCACCCGCCTCTCGTGGGTGCTCATCCACGCCCTCAATCCGGGCCGCCCGCTGGGCGCCGCGCGGCTCAACATCGGGCCGGTCGGCATCGCGATCCCGCCTCGTCCGGCGTTTGTCCACAGCCTCCGCCTTGCGCCGATCACCGCCGAGCGGGTGCGCCTGCGCGTCGAGGGCGCCGCCCGGCGCACGGCGGAGGTGCACGAAATCCAGCTCTTCGACCTGCGCGACGGCACCAGTCTCGGCGGGACCGCGCCGGGCGGATCGCCCGGGGCGCCCTTGAGCGAGGCCGAGCAAGCGGTGCTCGCCGAGCGCTTCGGCTCCGCTGTGGAGCGCGACGGATCCGCCGTGACCGACGCGCCGGCGGGCGGCACCGTGACGCTTGAGCCGGGCCGGCGCTACAGCTTCGCCCTCCGCGACGGCGGACAGGCGGTGGGCGTACGCGGCGTGACTCTCGACCTGGCCACCGCGCCCGCCCCCGCCGAGCAGCTCCTCGAGCTCGCCGTGCGAGAGCCGGCCGAGCTGGATCTCGACATAGCCGCCGCCGAGCTGGCCGACCGTGGGGCAGCGAGGAGCCCGCGCCTTCGCCGCCACGCCGACCTGTGCCGGTTCTACACCCGCCGTGCCAGAGGCGCCGACCGGCTGCGGCTCGGCATCGACTTCCCCGACTTGGTGCTCCCGCCCGGAGAGCCGCTGTGGGTCGAGCTGCGGGCGCCGGACGGCGTGCTCCTCGACCTCGCCCATTCCCGGCTCGCCCTGGCCACCACCACCCCCGCGGCGGCGCGCGCCGGCTACCTGCCGCGGCTCGAACGCCTCACCCGCCGGCTCTACTCGCGCTACTCCGAGGCGTGCGCCTACGATGGCCGCGATTACCGGGACATGCACCTGCACCGGCTGGTGAGCCATGTGCTGGCGGACGACCCCGGCCACGCCGCGGCCACCGCCATCCTCTGCCGCATGGCGCGCCGGATGCCGCTCGTGACGGTGCCGCGACCCGGCCCGGCCGGCGCACCGGACTGGGCGGTGTGGGGCCGCCACCTCCAGCGTGAGTGGCACGCGGTGGCCACGTGGTGGCTGGACCACCGCTGGATCTCGTGCGGCGAGCTCGGCGGCGACCTGAACGACGACGTGGAGTACTCGTGCCACTGGCCGCTGAGCTATCTGATCACCGGCGACGACCGCCTCCGGCGGGCGCTCCGCGGCATCGCCGACGCGGTCTGGGAGCAGAGCGGTGCGAACGGCTACAGCATCGTCGCCACCGATGTGGAGCACGCCGCCGAGGACAGTAGCTGCAGCCTGCCGCAGATGCTCCTCTGTGAGTACGGCAACCCCGTCCATGTGGAGCGGATGCTGAAGATGAGCGAGGGCATCCCGCGCTGGACCGCCATCAACGACAAGGGCCGCCGCCACTTCCGCAGCTACATCTTCAGTGCCACCATGGTGGACGACCGCGAGGGCCGCGACATCGACCACCTCTACTGCGCCCTGGCGATGGTCGGCGCGACGCACCTGGCCTGGTACAACGGCCACCCGCAGGCGTCGCAGTGGGTGGCCGAGTACGCGCGGAGCTGGGCCGAGGCCGCCCTCAGCACCGCCAAAGGCAAGCCGGCGGGGGTGCTCCCCTGCGACATCCGCTTCCGCGACGGCGAGCTCTTCCCCTACACCGACCGCTGGGACAAGAGCGTCTACTACAGCTTCGGCCACTACAAGATGATCAGCTACCTGGTGGGGGTGAACCGCCTCGGCTTGGACGCCGGGCCGGAGCTGCCGCGGGTCGCCGCGCTTCTGGAAGGCACGCCCGAACAGGCCGTCGAGCAGGCGGCAAAGAGCTTGGAGCAGTGGTCCAGCCCGCCGCCCCCGGCCGGCCCGGGGCTGCGCTACGCGGCCGACAAGACCTGGAAGTCGATCGGCGCCGAGGACGCCTCGCCGTACCGCGCGACTTTGCGCACCGGCGACCAGCGGTTCCTCGTGGCGGCGCTGCAGGAGTGCGCGCGGGAGATGGAGCGCGGCCGCTGGCTGATCACCGCGGCCGAGCCTTACACCGATCGCGTGCCCGTGCCCGGCACCACGCTCCTGCGCCACATGTTCCTCGGCGGCGACGTGGCCGGCAAGACCAACGTGCCCGGCTTGGCGGTGAGCTGGGAGGGCGGCGGCACCGACTTCGCTGCACTCGTCCTCGACGCTTCGGACCGCTCGTTGGGAGCGCTGGTCTACGGCTTCCACCCGCGGCCGCAGCCGATGGCCTGCCGCGTCTGGCGGCTCCAGCCGGGACGTTACGAGCTGACCTTCGGCGAAGACCGCAACGGCGACGGGCAGCCCGACGACCAGGCCGAGCGTCGGGAGCTGGTCCTGAGGCGCCACGCGCGCGTTCCGTTCACGCTGGTCCCCGGCCGGGCGATGCTGGTCCGTCTGCGGCAGTTGTCCGCCGAGCCGGCGGCGCAGCTCCTGCCCGACCTGGCGGTGGCAGCTGAAGAGGTCCGGGCGGACGGCGCGAGCTGGCTGGTGCCCGTGCACAACCTCGGCCCGGCGGCCACGCCCGCGTGCCGGGTGAGGCTGCTCGCCGCCGGTGGGAAGGTGCTCGCCGAGACGGCGTTGGCGCCGCTCCCGGCGCTGCTCGACTTGCAGCCCAAGGTGCGCGTCCAGCGGCTCCCGCGGCGGCCGGGCGGGGCCCGGGTGGCGGTGGCGCCGCCGCCCGGCACCCTCGAGGTGACCGACGAGAACAACACGTCGGCGTTGCCGTAGGCCGGTCCTCAGCCGCCCGCGGCGATGGCCGCCACCAGGCCCCGCAGATCCCCGGTGCAGTAGAGCCGGCGCAGCTCCGGGGCGCGCTCCGGGCGTGCGGCCAGCACGTCCGCCATCACCTTCTCCTTCAGCCAGTAGGCGTTGCGGTACCGCTCTCGCAGGTGGACCGGGTGCAGCAGAGTCGAGTAGCCGCGCCCGACCGTCACGTCCTTCAGGCTCCGCCGTTGCTCGATGGAGAGATCGGGGCCGACGCCCGCGGGCATGTCGGGGAGATCGCGAGAGCGCGTCAGACCGGCGGCGTCGGCCGCCCCGTAGAGCGCCAGCGCCTCCTGCCACGACCGCTCCGCGACCTCAGCGAAGAGCGACGTCAACCGGTCGTACACGTCGCACCGCACGCGCACCGGCTCGCCCTTCCAGTCGCTCACCTTCCAGCCGGTAAGCGGGTCCTGGCTCTTGGTGCTGATCAGCGAGCAGACATCCGGGTGCGGGTCGGCGGGCGTCGCGTAGTCGAGCAGCGAGACAGAGCGGACCAGGATCTCCGTGACAGGCAGCTTGCCGGGCGACTCCCAGTCGGGCGCGGTGGCGACGCAGGTCTCGATGCGGTCGAAGAAGCCGTTGCCGTCGGTGTCCTGGTACTTGACGAGGTCGTGCGGGAGGCCCGGCGGCGGCAGCGGGCCCTCGGCGGTGGCGCGGCGGTCGATGCTGCCGTGGAAGAGGCCGTGGTAGTCCACCGACCAGTCGCCCCGTTCCGCGCCGTAGAGGTGCAGGCGGCCGTCGAAGCGGCCCACGTAGAGCTGTCCTCTGCCGCTGTAGTCGGCATCCACCTCCCAGCGGTCGCCGAGGTGGTCGGCGAACGGCTCCCAGCTCTCGTGCACGTCGAACATCTCCTCCCAGCGCTTGTCCTCGAAGTCCTCGTCGAACAGCAGCCAGCAGGCTTCCCACGTGTCGCAGTCCGTCCCGAGGCGGTAGGCGTCGCGGTAGGGGATCCAGACCTTCACCTGGTTGGCGCGCCAGTCGGGATCCTCGATGAAGAGGTAGTTCGCGGCCGCGAGGCCGGCGAGCGGACGAAACACATCCCGACACTGCTGATAGGGCAACGCGCCCTGGCGGTAGGCAGTGCGGGTGAGCTGCAGGTTGTAGGAGCATTCCCGGCCAGGGCCGCTATCGCGGTCGATGTCGAACGCGGTCTCGAACTCCTGGAGTCGGCCCTGCGGGGGCGTGAAGTCGGCGCAGCGGACCACCATGTCGGACCAGCCGTCGTCGTTGAAGTCGTACCAGGCGATGGGGTTCTCCCAGGCGAGCCGGGTGTCGCCCCAGAACCGGCGGGTGTTGTGGAAGCAGCCGTTGCCGTGCACACCCATGCGGTAGTTGGCCCAGCCGGTGTACTGCTGCTCGTCCGCGTACCCGAAGTGCTCCCAGTCGAGGAAGCTCAGCTTGAAATGCCCGTCCTGCTCGAAGGGCTTGTTCGGCTGAAACGAGAAGACGAGCTTCTCGACCTGGCTGGCGTTGTAGATCTCGTAGTCTGGCGAGCCGTCGCGGTCGAGGTCCACGGCCTGGTAGACGAAGTCGTCCGGGCCGTCGTGCGCGCCGTCGCCGTCGACATCCACCAGCACGCAGTAGCTGCCGTGGAACCGCCCCATCACGTCCTTGCTGCTCATGCGCTGGTCGTCGGAGATCCAGATGCAGTCTTTGCCGTGCCAGGTCGCACGGAGCACCTCGGGACGGCCGTCCCCGTCGAGGTCCGTGAAGCCGGCCGGCAGCGGCCCGTGGCGGTGCACCACGAACGGCAAGGTCCACGCCAGCCCGGCGCCCTCGAGGCCGCACTGCAGCCGGTAGCGGCCCTCACGCGCAGGCGCCCGCACGCGGCCGGTCAGGCCGGCGGTCACCACGGGCCGTTCACCGGGGAGCACCTGCCACCGGGACCGCAGCCCGCCGGGCGGGACGGGATACCCGACGCCCCTGGCATCGAGCGCGCAGTCCAGCGGCCCACCGGGCTTGACGATGCGCTGCGGCAGGCGGGGCTGACACGCCGCGGCGAGGGCCTGCCGCTCCCACTCCTGGCCGCGCTCGTGGCAGAGGAGCACGCGCAGTCCGGCGGCTTGCTTCCCGTCGGGTCCCACGCAGCGGGCGGTGACCGGTCCGCCGTCGGCCTCGAGGAGGAGGTGGTTCAGCCCGGTCTGCAGGCGCAGCCGGCCGCCGCCCGCAGGCCGCCGTCTCTTCGCGCCGCGCACGTCCATGAAGGACGACTTCCCGCCGGAGTTTTCGATGGCGGCGTACAGCAGGGCGCCCGCCTGGAACGACGGATCCGAGACCGGTGCGGCGTTGATCCCCCAGGTTGCGGCCCGGGCGCCGTCGAGTAGCACCTCGCCATCGACCGGAGCGCGGCCTGCGGGCCACGGTACGGGCCGAGACGCGAGGACGAGCCAGGTGGTGACATGCCCCAGGCGCCCGACTGCAAACGGCTTGCCGCGCGCCTCGGTCGCCGGCTCCTCAACGATCTCGAACAGCTCGACCTCGCTGAAGCCGCCGCTGTTGGAGTCGATGCTGTAGCCGTCGCCGTAGTGACTCAGCAGGTGGATCGTGACGGTGGCCGTCTGGCGGGGCGGGAAGTCGAACTCCTGGATGTCGTTGGCGCGAGCCATGGTGACCATCGCCCGGGAGCCGTCGCTGAACTCCACCGCCAGGTCCTTGGGGTGGACGAACGAGCCGAGCTGGCTGTTCTGCACTCGCAAGCGGTGGATCAGCCGTGGCGCGCCCAGGTCGAGCCGGCACCAGATGTCGAAGCCCGGCTCGCCGATGCGCCGTGCCATCCACGCCTGGCTCGGGTAGAACGGCGCCGCGCTCCACCGGCCGTCCACGATGCTTTGCACGACCCAGTTGGCGTCCGACTTCCCCTCCGGCGCCTCGCTGACGTTGGCGCTCGGAACCACGACCTTGCGGCTGACGAGGCGGGTCGCTCCGGCCGCCGGGTGCCCCGGCGGGGCGATGGTCAGCGCCAGAAGCAGGACGGTGTAGGCCCTCATGGGGGTTTCTCCAGAGGCTGCCGCGGCGCCCAGCTTGCCCGCTGGGCCCCGGTTTCCTGCGCGCCGGTCGCGAGGCGTGGGCGAACCCAAAGCAGTGAGCCGCCCGGCTCCTGGAGCTCGAGCGGCTCACACCCGATGAGGTGGGTGGTCCGTTGTTAGGATAGCTTCGGGGTCATGCCCCGCGGCCGGACTCTCTGCCGGTGGGCGCACCGCCCTGTCCCGGCTTGCACCTCATGTACCCAGCGCCAAGGCCCGCCAAACGCGAACTTAGGGGATGAAGGTGGCGCCCGCCTCGAGCCGCCGCACGAACGCCGCGAGGAGCTTCGCGGTGTTCTCCAGATCGCCCAGGTGGCAGACCTCCACGGGCGAGTGCATGTAGCGATTGGGCACGCTCACCAGCCCCGTGGCCACGCCGCCGCGGCTGAGCTGCATGGCATTGGCGTCCGTCCCCGTGCCGCGCGGCGCCGCGCAGACCTGGTAGGGGATCTTGGCCTGCTTGGCCGCCGCCACGAGCCGCTCGTAGACCACCGGGTTGATGTTCGGCCCGCGGGTGATCACCGGCCCCAGGCCCAGCTTCACCTCGCCGGTGCGGGCGGCCTTCACGTCGGGCTGGTCGGTGGCCCAGGTCACGTCGACCGCGATCCCCACGTCCGGGTGGATCCGGTAGGCGCTCGTGTGCGCGCCGCGGAGGCCGATCTCCTCCTGCACGGTCGAGACGCTGTAGACGCCCGCCGCGAGCGCTTTGTCGCCGGCCAGCAGCCGCGCCGCCTCGATCACCGCCCAGGTGCCGACCTTGTCGTCCAGACCGGGCGAAGCGATCAGCTCGTCGCCCAGCGGGCGGACGAGCAGGGCGTAGGTCACCGCGTCGCCGATGGCGATGCGCTCCTTGGTCTGCTCGACGGTCAGCCCGGTGTCGACGTGCACGTCGTGCATCTCGGGGAGCTTGCCCTCGTGCCCGCCGAGGTGCACCGGCGGGCGGGCGATCACCCCGGTGACCGGCCCCGTGGCGGTCCAGACACTGACGGCCTGGCCCAGTACCACGGCCATGTCGTGCCCGCCCACGCCGGAGATGCGCAAGTAGCCGGAGTCCTCGATGTGTTGGACGAGGAAGCCGATCTGGTCCACGTGCCCGGCGAACTGCACCCGCGGCCGGCCCTCAGCGTTGAGGATGGCGGTGACGTTGCCGTGGGTGTCGGTCTCGACCCGCTCGGCGTTGCCGCCGATGTAGTCGCGGACGACCTTCTGCGCCGGCTGTTCGTAGCCGGAGACACTGGGCGAGGTCAGCAGATCGTCGAGGAAGGCGCGGGACGCTTTGCGCATGCGGTTGCTCCGGGCCGGGCATTCGGTGGCCTGGTGCGGGCTCCTGCCCGGCATGGACGGCGAGGCGGAAGCGTGTCATTCTGTGGTGCGGAGGCAGCCGTGCGACTCGGACGGATCTTCGCCCAGGCGTTCGTCACCGGGTTCAGCGGCGCGGCGATGCCCGGGCCGGTGCTGGCGGCGTGCATCGCGCTGACGGTGGCGCTGGGGTTCGCCGCCGGGCCGCTGGTGGTGTTCGGGCATTTCGTGCTCGAGGTGGCCGTGGTCTTGCTGATCGCCGCCGGGCTGCACCGCCACCTCACGCGGCCCGACTCGCCGCTGGTGCGGGGCATCGGCCTGGTCGGCGGCGGCATGCTGCTCTACATGGCGTGGGGCATGTTCCACGACCTGCCGGCGCTCTCGCTGGCGGGGGTGAAGGCGCGGCCCGTGGCGCACGGGCCGGTGGCCGCCGGGCTGCTCCTCTCGGCGGCCAACCCCTACTTTTGGCTGTGGTGGGCCACCATCGGGCTGGGGCTGCTCACCGAGTCGCTGTCGCGTCGCGGCCGGGCCGGGCTGGCCGCCTTCTACACCGGGCACATTCTCAGCGACCTGGCCTGGTACAGCTTCGTGGCGGCCCTCATCGCCGGCGGGCGCGGGCTGCTCACCGACGGCCTCTACCGCGGCCTGATCGGCGCCTGCGCGCTGATGCTCGTCTTCTTCGGGGCGCGGTTCGTGTGGCTCAGCCTGCACCCGCCAATGCCCGTCGCAGTGCCGGCCGATGCCTGACGGCGGACTGTATCAGCTCCTGATCCACCTGCCCGCTCCCACCGAGATCCACGTCGGCGCGCTGGGCGTCATCCGCTTCGAGGCGGGCTGGTACGTCTACACGGGGAGCATGCGGCGCGGCCTCTCCCACCGCCTCCGCCGCCACTACGCGAAGTGCAAGCCGCTGCGCTGGCACATCGACTACCTCACGCTCGCCGCGGAGGTGACGGCGCACCGCACCCGGGCCGCAGGGGAGGAGTGCGCGCTCCACCGTGCGACGGCGGCGGCTTCCGGCGTCACGGAGCCGGTGAAGGGGTTCGGTTCGTCGGACTGCCGCTGCCGATCGCACTTGTGCTACCTGGGGAGCGACGCCGCGGCATGGGAGAGTGCACACTCTGCGATCGAGGCAGGGGATTGATGTCCGCTATGGAATGGCCCCGCCAACGCCGGTGCGATGGGTGTGAAGCCCGGCCCGTGGAGGGAACACGCGCACCGGCATGGAGAAGAGTGAACCATGCTGCAGCGACGTCTGGGGGCCCTCGTGGTGCTCTGGGCGGCGGCGCTGGCCGCGCCGGTCGCCGCCGACACGGGCGACCGGCCGAGCGCCTTGCCAAAGCTCATCAACCTCGACACGCCCTATGTCACGGCGCCGCACCGGTGGGACGTGGCGGCCGACGTACGGCTCTTCGCCAAGGCGGAGAAGGGCACGTATGGCTCGCTCTCGGTGAGCTACGGCGTCACACAGGACTGGGCGGTGACCGTCCGCGGCACCGCCGGGGTGCGGGTGGGCCAGACGTTCGGCGGCGTCGGGATCGTCCACGGCGGCGAGGAACTCGAGCTGATGGCCCGCTACGGCTCGAGCGCGCACAGCCGCTGGGCGGCGGCGGTGGGGCTCAGTATCCCCGACACGCCGTCGCAGAAGAACCCGCACTTCACGTTGGCGGGCATGTACCGCCAGCCGCTGAGTGACCGGGCCGACCTCTACGTCGTGCCCCAGACCGTGCCCCTCAACAAGGACGCGCTGGTGGGGATCGGCGGCGGTGTGGACTTCCGGCCGGTGAACCGGCTGCATCTGATCGGCGACGTGACCGGCGTGGTCGCGGGACAGAACACGCGCCGGCCCTCCACAGGGGCACGCACGCGTGACGAGGTCTGGGGGCTCGGGCTGCGCTACGAGCCGCTGGACGATCTGTCCGTCGACCTGGCCTGGACCAACGGCTGCGGGACCAGCACCGGGTTCAGCCTCACGCCCGGCCTGGGCGGCGCCACGGCCCTGCTCGTGGGCCTGTCGTTCAGCCAGTAGAGGAGACGACCATGACGACCAACATGCGCCGCGCCGCCTCACTGCTGACGGCGGTCGTCGGACTCAGCGCCATGCTGGGCTGCGCGGGAGGCCTCGGCACGTTCTCGCCGAACGCCCTCGGGGGTCTCACTGTCGCCGGCTTCCGCATCGGGATTTCGCCCCTGACGCAGACGGTGACCGGCACGGGCGGGATCGAGCAGGCGTTCTACACCATCACGGTCACACCCACCGGTGGCTTCAGCGGCAGCGTGGGCCTGAGCCTCAATCCGTCACCCGGCGGGGTGACCGGCATGCACCCCAGCATGGAGGGCTCGTTCGATGACACCGCGCTGGCGGTGTCGCGGGCCGTCGGCACGACCGAGTTGACCATCGACTTCAACATGGATGGCGACACGCCGGCCGGGACCTACAACTTCGAAGTCGTGGGGACGAGCGGCGACGTGACGGTGCGCGAGCGCGCCAGCGTGGAGTACGTCGAGGGCGCGGAGTAGAGCAGCCAGGCGCGCCCGGCGGGTCACCTTCCGCCCGGCTCATCGCGCCGCTGCAGGATGATCCGCGTGGCGTCGCCAGCCGGGTCGATCCGCACCGTTTCGTGAGCGGTACCGGCCCGGCGCGTGAGCAGCACGCCGCCATCGCTATCGACGCGCCGCGCGCCGGGCATCTGCCGGGCGTACCAGGCGGCCACCTTGCCGCTCGCATCGGGGGTGGAGAGCACGGCGTCGGCCATCGACCAACCCGCGCCCCGCCGCAGCGTCGCCCGCGCCCGGGCCGAGGCGCCGGGGTAGAGCGGGAGACCGACCTCGGCCGGGGGCACGTCGAGCAGCACCGAACGGTCCGCGACAGGGACGGCGGGCGAGGCCGGCTGAGCCTCCGGTCGCGGCTGCGCGAGGCCGATCAAGGCGAGCACGGCGGCCACGCCCACCAGCCCGAGCTCGGCGCGCATGGCGTCAGGCAGCCGCCTGCGGCTGGGCCTCGCGCTGGTCGATGGGCACGACCGGGCGGTACTCGTAGCCCACCCAGTCGCCGACGGGGCGAATCAGCCGGTTGTCGGAGAACTGCTCCATGATGTGCGCGATCCACCCGGCCACCCGGCTGCAAGCGAAGATCGGCGTGTACTGGTCGTGCGGGATGTTGAGGTTGTGGTAGACCGAGGCGGAGTAGAAGTCGACGTTGGGGTGCAGCTTCTTCTCGCGCCAGACGATCTCCTCGATGCGGTGCGACATCTGATACCAGAGCAGGTCGCCGGCCTGCTCGCCCATCATGCGGGACATCTTCTTCAGGATGGCCGCCCGCGGGTCGCCGTTCTTGTAGACCCGGTGGCCGAAGCCCATCACCTTCTCGTGGCGGTTGAGCTTCTCCATGATGTAGGTCTCGCAGCGATCGAGGAGGCCGATCTCGTGGAGCATCTTGATCACCTCCTGGTTGGCGCCGCCGTGGAGCGGCCCCTTGAGCGTGCCGACGCCGGAGGTGATGGCCGAGTACATGTCCGAAAGCGTGCTCACGGTCACCCGGCAACTGAACGTCGAGGCGTTGAACTCGTGGTCGGCGTGCAGGATCAGCCCCACGTCCATGGCCCGCGCGGAGAGGTCATTGGGGATCTGGCCGGTCATCTGGTAGAGGAAGTTGGCGGCGATGCCGAGCGTAGGGTTGGGCTCCACCGGCTCATGCCCGGTGCGCAGCCGCTCGAAGGTGGCGACGATGTTGGGCAGCTTGGCCATGATGCGGAAGGCGCGGCGCCAGTTGCTCTCGTCCCCGGTGTCGAGCGGGTCCTCGGGATCGTAGACCGAGAGCAGCGAGACGCAACTGCGGAGCGCGTCCATGGGCGGGGTGGTGTGGGGCAGCGTCCGCATGGTGTAGACCAGCCCGGTGGGGAGCGGCCGCTCGGCCATCAGCTTGGCCACGAACTCCCGAAGCTGCTTGCGGCCGGGTAGCTCGTTGTACCAGAGGAGGTAGATCACCTCTTCGAACGAGCACTGCTCCGCCAGCTCGACGATGTCGTAGCCGCAGTAACTGAGCCGGCCGACGTCGCCCTCGACGCGGCTGATGCGCGTCACGCCGGCGACGACGCCCTCCAATCCCGCTACTACCGTCCCCATCGCTACGCCCTCCGGGCAACACATCGCCGAGCGCAGAGACGCTCGGCGGTGACACCAATTGTAGCACGCCCGGGCCGCCCCGACAAACCGCTCCCGCCCCTCCCGCGCACCGGCCCCCTGTCCGATCGAGTATGCTTAACCGGCCGCTCGCTGACAACGCCCCGGCGCCGCCTTGACACGCCCGCACCACGCTCCTAGACTCCTCTAGCCCAACCCCCGGAGGCCGCCATGTCCGTGCCCGCCGACCTGCTCTACGTGGAGACCCACGAATGGTGCCGCGTAGCCGATGGCGTCGCCACCGTCGGGGTCACCGACTTCGCGCAGGACCAGCTCGGCGATGTGGTCTACCTCGAGCTGCCCGCGGTGGGCACCCGGATCGCCGATCGCAGCCGGCCCTTCGGCACCATCGAGTCCGTGAAGGCGGCCAGCGACCTGTTCAGCCCCGTCACCGGCGAGGTGGTCGCCGTCAACACCGCGCTCGAGCACCAGCCCGAGCAGGTCAACCAGGACCCCTACGGCGCCGGCTGGATCATCCAGGTCCGCCTCGCCGACCCCGCCGAGCTCGACGGCCTGCTCGACGCCGCGGCCTATGCCCAGCTCATCGCCCAGTAACCCCGGCGCCCGCCTGATCCTTACCCCGCCGCTCCCCGGCGCGCTCAACATGGCGCTCGACGAGGTGCTCCTCGAGGGCGCCACCCGCACCGGGCCGGCCCTCCGCCTGTACGCCTGGTCGTCCCCCGCACTCTCCCTCGGCTACGGCCAGCGCAGCGACGAAGTGGACTTCACCGGCTGCCGCGAGCATGGCGTGGACGTCACCCGCCGGCTGACCGGCGGTCGCGCCGTGCTCCATGCCGACGAGCTGACCTACAGCGTGGTGGTGCCGCAGGAGCTGGTGGGCGGCCTGCGCGGCATCACCGAGAGCTACCGGATCCTCTCCGGCGGCCTGATCCGCGCCCTGGCGGAGCTGGGCCTGACCGCCGTCTGCCAGCCGCGCCGGGCCGACGCGCGCGCCGCCCGCGACCCGGCCTGCTTCGCCACCGCCCTCGGCGGCGACCTGTCGGTGGATGGGCGCAAGCTGATCGGCTCGGCGCAGTGCCACCGCTTCGGCGGGATCCTGCAGCACGGGAGCCTGCCCATCCGGCTCGACGCGCCGCTCCTCGCGGCCTGCCTCCGCCGCCCGCCCGCCGCCGAGGTGAGCTGGACCTGCCTGGCCGAGCTGGGGGTGGAGCCGGATACCGCTCGCTTCGCCGGGGCGCTGGCCGCGGGCTTCGCCCCGGTCTTCGGCGCCGCCCCAGAGCCGGCCGAGCCCACGCCCGACGAGTGGGCCGCCGCTACCGCCTTGGCCCAGTCGAAGTACGCGGCGGACGAGTGGGTGCGGCGGCTCTGAACCGGCCGGCAGGACTGCCGCTGCCGAGCCCGAAGCCGCGCCCGGTGCCGTGGAGTCCCCGATGTTCAAGTGTGCCTTCCTGGGTTGCGGTCCGCGTGCGAAGGGCCATGCGCGGGCCTATGCGCATGTCGAGCGCGGCCGGATCGTCGCCATCTCCGACCTCAACGAGGAGCGGCTCAACGCCTTCGGCGACGAGTTCGGCGTGGCCACCCGCTACCGCGACGTGCACGAGATGCTCGAGCGGGAGCAGCCCGACCTGCTCCACGTGGTCAGCCTGCCGGGCCTGCGGGTGGAGCTGCTCGGCATCGCCGTGGAGCACCGGGTCCCGGCGGTGATCGTGGAGAAGCCGATCGCGCTGTTCGGCGAGGACTGGCGGAAGATCCGCGACCTGGGAGAGGCCGGGCCGACGCGCATCTGCGTCAACACGCAGCTCCACTTCCACGGGCCGAACCTGGAGCTGAAGAAGCTGGTGGCCGGCGGCGGGATCGGCGAGATCCGGTTCATCGACGCCAGCGCGCGCTCCACCCCGCTCGACCAGGGCGTGCACGTGCTCGAGCTGGCGGACTCCTACAACGGGTGGGCGGGGTTCAGCAGGGTCTTCGGGCAGGTCTCGGGCGGGCGCGAGCTGTCTGGCGGGCAGCCTTCGCCGGAGCGCTGCTCGGCGCTGATCGAGTTCGCCAACGAGGTCCGCTGCCAGCTCAACTGCGGCGACGTGGCGCCGTTCGCCACGCCGCACCGGGAGAGCCGCTACTACCACAAGCGCTGCGCGACGTACGGCACGGCGGGGTTCGTGCACTGGACGATGGAGGGCTGGGAGAAGCGCACGGTCTCCGGCGGGTACGAGTCGGGCAGCCACAGCTACGGCGTGGAGGACGAGCTGGCGCAGGCGCGCCTGACCGAGGCGGTGTTCGATTGGCTGCTCGACGACACACCGCATCCGACTCGGTTGGAGCGGTCGTTGGCGGAGTTCGGTGCGATCCTGGGGATGTACCAGAGCGCGCTGGCCAGCGTCCCGGTGGACCTGCCGTGGGAGCCGGTGGAGGGGTTGGGGGAGGGGCTGAAGGCGCGGCTGGGATAGGGGCGGGCGGGTGACAAAAGGCCAGCCTGCTCACTGGTGCTACCCCATTCCGGGTTCCGCGGCGGGGTGCCGCGAGGATCCAACCAACGACCAGACACAGCCGCGCCGGTCCCGCGGGAGTGCACTCTAGCTATGCGTGGGGCCTGTGACCTCGGCCGCGGGCGGCGGCATGCCCATCATTCTTAAAGGCAGCCATAGCTGGAACCCCATCATCGCGGCCACCGAGACCACCCATTGCCGCCAGAATGGCCAGGCGTTGAAGGGTAGGTTGGCTCTGGCGTAGAGCTCCAGGAACCAGTCGGGCAGGTCTTCATCCGAGACGAGATCAGCCTCGAAGGTCGCGGCAATACGCACCACGATCCTCCGACCCTCCTTGCCGATGACGCCGCACTCGCAACGAACCGTTGGCGCCGAGCCGCCCTTTGGGTGCACAAAACTCGCACTCTCGGTCGGCTGTAGCACGGCCGGCAGTGGCGAGGTCCGCCCCGGGTCCTGATTGACCACGGCAGAGAGAAGACGAAGCGGCGTCAAGCGACACCCGCTCAACAGGCGGCGGTATTCCTCGATCGAGCTGGTACTGCTCTCTTGATCACTCATGCTGCCAACGGCAAGGGAACCACTTGGCCGCCCTCCTCAATGGCCGCGGTAGGCGGCGCCGCGCGGGACTCGGTCGGTTCGTTCGCGGTGCGCGAGGCTTGCAGGCGTGACTCGACCTCATCGAGTCGGGCAATCACGCGCTGTGTCAGCGCTGAGCACGCGCTCTCTGCGCCGATGCCGGACGCCAGAAGGCTGACGAGGTACGTATTGAGACTTACCATTGAGGCTCCAGCAGCGGCCTTGAGCCTCGCGTGGAGCTCTCGCGGGATGCGCAGGTTCAGTTGACCGCTCGGCCACTCGGCCTGCACCTCGATCTCCGTCTCCGCAGCCGGCGGCTCTTGGCCGTCCTCGAGCATTCTCCCGAAGAGGTAGCGTTGGATGGAGCCCAGTTCGGCCAGGGCCTCCGATGGGGTCTCGCCGGCCCCGTGGTACGCCCATTCACCCAGTTGAGGGATGGACGCAACGAAACCGCCCCCCTCCGCGGGCAGCAGGCGCCGCAGCTTGACCACGTACGGACGCGCCATCCAGTTGTCGATCACGTTCTCGTCCATTCCTCTCACCTGCGCCGCGGAGGCGGCTCGTCTACCCCTTGCCGGCGCCCTTCCTCGATGACGTCGATGGCGGTGAGCAGCATCTCAACCTGGTACTTTTTGACCCTGCCACGACGCGCGGACCGGCTGAGCGTGCCGTTGCTATTGGGCCACCGCAGACTTAGCCAGCCATGGTCTATCACGCAGAAGTGCGACCCGGTCGGCGGTCTGTCCCAGTAGCCGGCGAACCAGCGCTCCACAAGTGCCATCACGACGCCCTGGTCCACCTCTCCAGGCACATCCCTCTGAAGCCGTGCACGGATCTTCTCGGGCGAGTCCATCGGTCCTTCTCATTGACCGACCGCCGCGCCGAGATAGTACCACATACAGCACCATCGGCACCGCCATTGTAAAGCGATAGGGCGACCTGTCCAGTTCCACAGGTCGGTTCGCCGTCGGCGCCGGCAGTTCCTGCTACGACAGGCGACAACAGTTTCCGGTGGGTTCGTGGCTGCCGAGGCCGGCCGGGCACTGCGTCCGACCTCGGCAAGCCCATCTCACGCATACGCCAGGTGCGACAGGTCCGGCACCGTCGGCACCGACTGCACCGTGAAGCTCGCGTCGATCACCGTCATTTCGTCGAACGACTCCCGGCGCTGCACGCCCTCGAACAGGCACGTCGCCGAGAACACCGTCGTCCCCGCGCTGTCCTTCAGCACCAGCGTGTCGTAGGTGCCGAGCAGCGCCAGGGTCGTCTCGTCGGTGATCAGGTAGGCGCACTGCACCCGGCCGTTGGCCAGGCCGATCTCCTTGTCCACCGGTGCGGCGTCGCCGCTCCCGCGGGCGTCGGCGGTGCGGATCGACAACTGCACCTGCGTGGTGCGCGCCGTGCCCAGCGCCGCCGTGCCGAAGGTCACGCTGTGGTTCTCGCCCGACTTGCGGGTCGTCTTGGTTGCCATCTCATCCTCTCCTAGTACTCGCCCGCGTGGTAGAGCCACAGCCAGGCGAAGCGCACCGGCACCAGCCGGAGGCCGATCCCGGTGTCCGCGTAGACCTCCCCCTCCGCATTCGTCCCGGCGAACGTCAGGCGTTGGAAGCCGTCGGAGAGGTGGGTTTCCACCGCCTCGCGCAGCGCGTCGACGTACGGCTCGACCAGGTCGAACAGGGCCGTTTCGTCCGCGCGGCCGAGGGCCAGGTGGAAGGTGGCGAGGCCCGCCATCGCCCGCAGTCCGCCGGCGCCCACGTCGCGCGCCGTCACCTCCCCCAGCTCCACGCACAGCGCCGGGAGCGAGGGCGCCAGCCGGAGCTGCCGGCGATGCCGGCGGATCGGCTGCGAGCCCAGGCCGGCCAGGCTGTGGGTGATCAGCGTGGTGTTGAGCGCGTCGCGGAAGGTCGTGGCGGTGAACTGGTCCTTCACCGCCGAGAGTGCATTGGCCATGTCAGGCTCCCAGCCGGCGGTAGGGCAGCAGGAGCGCCTTGACTTCCTCCGGCCAGAGATCCGGCTGGAAGCTCTGCAGGTGCCCCTCGACGCCGCTGGTGAGCCGCCCGCCGACGGGCTTTTCGAACCAGTAGGCGCAGAGCAGCAGGCAGGCCTGGCCGAGGTCGTCCAGCGCCCGGCGGTGGCGGCGGTCGGTGGCGGCGAGCGTGGCGTCGTAGCCGAGCCGGGCGGACACCGTCACGTTGGCGATCCCGCGGCTGAAGCGGTAGCCCACCAGCTCGATCCAGGCCTCGCCCGGGCGGACGACGTAGCCTTCGGCCAGGAGCGACGGCCGCGCCGGGATCGACTCGCCGTCCACGCTGACCGTGGAGACGCTCACCACCGGCCATTCCGGGAGCACCAGCCGGCGGCCGTCGTCGCCGTCGAAGGTGTAGGTGAGCGCGGTGGCCGGGGCGACCAGGGCGCGGTCGCACCAGCTCTCGATCGCGCCGCTGCCGCGGTTGATCAGGGCTTCCAGGTTGGCGTCGCTCAGCCGGCCGTCGGTCTCCGGGGTGAGGCTCTGGGTGAGCCACTGCCGGAGGGTGGCGACGGTGGTGAGGGCGTTGGCGTTGAGGGACATGAATGCCTCCTGAAGTAGCGCCGGCCGCGGTGGCGGCCGGCGCTACACCGCTCAGGCCTCCGCCTGCGAGACGTCCAGCCAGAGCACCAGCAGCTTGCCGTCGGTGGTGTCGGTGGTGGACAGCTCGAGCTGTCCGGCCTCGGCGATGTCGGCCTCGGCGAGCAGGTTGCCGGCCAACACACCGGTGTCGCCCTGGTGGATCACCGCCAGGAGCACGTCGCCGACGGCCAGGCCGGTAACGGCGATGGCAGCTTCCGCCAGGGCGCCGTCGACCACGGCGGCCTTGAGCATGTTCGAGTTGAGCGCGTCGAAGGTGGGCATGGGGCTCTCCTTTCGAGTGGCGGGCACGGGTATGTCGGCCAGGTGCCCGGTGCTTGCTGATGTGTGGGCCGGGCGCCCCCGCCCGGCTCCGGCCGAGGAGCGACCGGCGAGGGCGCTGGTCCCACACACTGCGCCTGGCAGAGGCGCAGTCTCAGCCGACCGCGATGCTGTGGCCCACCGAGGCGGCGCGCTCGGTGGTCGAGTCGAACCAGGGCTGGAAGTCGCAGCGCTGGTAGCCGATCACGCGGAACTGCAGGCACTCGGGAGCCCAGACCGTCTCGATGGTGGCGCCCACCTGGGTGGCCAGGGCGAAGGCGCGGCGGTTGGCGATCACCATCACCGCGTCGGTGCCGGTGCCGGCGTCCACGGTGGCGCCGTCGCACGTCTCCGGGAGGTAGGCGCTGACCACCACGGGCACGCCGTAGAGCGCGCCGACCTCGCCGGTCAGGGCGATGGCCTGCGGGCCGACCTTGTCGAGCGTCTGGAAGTCACCGAAGTTGGTGCTGTCGCCGATGATCTTGTAGTAGGTCTTGACCGAGACCATCAGCACCAGGTCCCGCGGGTCGATGCCGTAGGCGCCCATCGCCTGCCGGACGGCCACCACGTCGGTCTGCGCGAACGCCGTGGTGCCGGTGGTGACGTCGTACTCCGTGTCCGAGGACGGGTCGCGCGCCAGGCGCCGGAGGCCCTTGAAGGCGCGGCGCACGTCGTTGTCGGCGGTGACCACGGCGTCCATGTGGACCGTGTCCGGGTCGCCGTTGAGGATCGCGGTCTCGAGCCCGTCGGTGAGGGCCTTGGCGATCTGGCGGCGGACGTACTCCTCGGCGGCGACGATGGAGTCCTCGTCGAACTCGTGGCTGAAGGGCACGCGCACGCCGATGGTCTTGGCCGAGAAGGTCACTCCGCGGGTGGCGGGGTTGCGCACCGGCACCTTGGTGCCGGTGTCGCTGGTGTTCTCGTTCACCAGGTAGGGCAGGCCGATGCCACCCTCCACCGGCCACTTGAGCGGCGAGCGGGGGATGGTGACGTTGTCGAACAGCGCCGGGAGCCGGCGCTGGAGGCGCACCTCCTCGATCAGCGAAAGGCTGAACGAGTCCGGCACGAACTCGGCGTTGTCGGTGGTGTTGAGCGCCTTGCGCAGGTCGCCGGCGAGCAGCGCGAAGTCGCGGTAACTGCGGAGCGTGCGCGGGTCCCTGCGGAGCAGGGCGGCGCACAGGTAGAGGCGGTCGTTGAGCCGCTGCAGCTCGGCCTCGCGGGCGTCGCGGGCGGGGCGGGCGAGGAGGTCCTTCAGCCCGCTGGTGGGCGCCTCCGCGGCGGCGGCCTCGAGGGCGCCGAGGCGGGCGCTGCCGCCGCCCTGCGGGGCGCTGCTCACGGCCTCGCGGATGGCCCGCTGCAGGCGGTCGGGGTCGTGCTCGCGGCGGATCTGGTCCTTGATCTCACGCAGCTCACGCAGCAGATCGTCCATGGTCGGTTCTCCTTGTGGGGTCAGCGGTGGGTCAAGGCGCCGCCGATGGCGCCGCGCCGGAGGTCGTCCAGCGCGGCGGCCAGGGCGGCTTCCCGCTCGCGGGCGAGGGCCGACAGGTCGGCTTTCAGCTCGTCGAGCAGGTGGCGGATGGAGCCCGCGGACGGCCCGGATGGAGCTCCCGGCGCGTCGCCGCCGGCGACCTCATGGAGGTCGGCGAGCACCTCGTGCAGCGGATCGGTCTCCGGGAGGGGCTCGCCGCGGCGGCGGCGTTTGCGGGCGATGTTGCGGAGCGCGCGCGAGCGCCCGCGCAAGAGCGCGAGCAGCTCGTCGATCTCACGCTCCTCGAACCGCAGGGGTTCGTCGTGATGAAACCGGGTGGTGTGGGGCGAGGGCGGCGCGCCGGGCTCGACCTCCGGCCACGACAGACCGCGCTGGGCATACAGGCCGCGCAGGAGCAGCTCGAGCCGCTCGCGCTCGGGCTCGGCCAGGCGCAATCCCCCGCGGGCGCCGTAGTACCGGCACACCGCCGCCGCCAGCGCCGGCCAGGCCGGGTCGGGCGAGTCGAGCCCGGCGCGCTCGAGCAGCGCGCCGTCTTCCACCGGCGCGTAGTAGGTCTTGAGCAGCCAGGCGGCGGCGCGGTTGCCGCTCTCCGAAGCGGCCACCAGCGCATCGGGATTGGCCGGCACCGCCACGGCGGACTGCTCGAGCAGCTCCCAGCGCAGCACGGTCAGCCCCTTCGCGCCGTCGCGCCGCGCCTGGCGCGCGATCTCGAGCGGCCGGAAGCCGACGCTGAAGGCGCGCAGGTAGCCGCCCTGGTAGAGCTCGAAGATCTCCCGCGCGAAGGGCGTGTCGGCGAACTCGTTGTCGGCCCAGACGCCCACGCCCGGCTCGCTCCGCACCTCCACGGCGCGGCCGATGGGCGGCAGGTGGCTGTCGTGAGCCCACAGCACCACCGGGTTGCGGCGGTAGTTGTCCAGCTCGGCGCCGGCCGCCACCAGCACCTCGTTCTCGCGATCGAGGGTCTCGGCCGAGATCAGCGCGCGGAGGCGGCGGCCGCCGAGGTCGAGGACCTCCACGGCGGAGGGCGTGACGCGGGTCTTCATGAGGTCTCTCCAGAGCCGTAGGGGCGCGCCGGCCGCGGGGCGAGCAGGGCAGCGCTCCAGTCGGAGCCGAACACGCGGCGGCCGGCCCACTCGGCGTCGATGCCGGAGCGGACGAGGGCCGCGAAGGTCTCGGCCCGCTCGCGGTCGCCCACTCGGAGCGACTCGATGCTGCTGGCGTCGGCCGCCACGCTCAGCCCGGGGCCGAGCTGCCTGGCCAGGTGCTCGGTCAGCGCGCCGGCCACCTGGCGGACGCGCGGCAAGATGGCCAGCTCCCACAGCGCGCGGTAGGCGGTCTCGAAGTTGCGCAGGGTGGCGTGGTCCATCTGCGCGAGGAACATCGGCGGGATGCGGTAGGCCTTGGCCACGTCCCGCGTGGTGAGCCGGTCCAGCTCCACGAACTCGGCGTCGCGCGGGCTCAGCGAGAGCTTGTCCACGCGGGTGTTGTTCTCGAGGATCAGGAACCCGTGCCGCCGGCCGTCGGCCGCGTGGGCCTGCCGCAGCGCCTCCACGGTGCGGTTCCGCTGCTCCTCGTTGACGAAGTCGAAGCTCAGCGCCACGTCGGTCATCAGGCCGTTGGCGAAGAGGTCGTGGTTGGTGCGCTTGGCGTGCAGCTCGCTGGCGAGAGTGAGGCGGAGCGAGCTGAGCGGCGAGAGGCCCCTCAGCGGGTTGAGCGGGTTGAACAGCGTGATCGGCACCACGTCGCGCGGGGCGATGTCGAAGCCGCTCTCGGGCCCGCGGCCGGGCGGGCGGAAGCGGTAGTGGCTGAGGTAGTGCTCCGGGTCGGCGACCGGCTCGATCACCCGGCCGGAGAAGGCCCACAGCTCGTTGGGCAGGCCGGCGGCGAGCGGGTTGGAGCGCTCGGTCAGGATGAAACACTCGCCGGTCAGCCAGAGGTGCGAGTAGACGCGGGTCCAGAACTTGGTGGCGCCCTGCCAGGGGTTGACCCGGTCGAGCAGGAGCTGCAGCTCGTGGCCGGGCGCCGGGCGGCCGTCCTGGTGGACCAGGAGCGGCACGGTGGCGGCGTTGTCGGCGAGGAGGCTGACCGCTGCGTAGACGTCGTCGCAGCGGGCGTAGCAGGTCTCGTAGTCGAGGCTGCCGGGATCGGGCGCGGCGGCGCGGCCGGGACCGGCGGCGGCCAGGGCGAGCAGCTCGGCCGCGGCGCGTCCGCCGCCGCGCGGGTCGGGCGCGGCGGGTCCGCTGAAGAGTCGCCGCCACCAGGCAGTCGGTCGGGTCATGGTCATCCTCCGGCGGTCAGACGAAGTAGGCGGCGGGCGCGGGCGACCGCCGGCCGCGCGCTTCCCATGCCAGGGCCAGCGCCATCACGCAGTCGTCGTGCATGCCGGGCGGCGCACCGTACTTGTAGTGGCCGTCGCGGGCGGGCTCCATGGTGTAGGCCTCCAGCTCGGCGACGAGCACGGGGTCGCGGGGCAGGCTGAGGGCGCCCTGTTCGAAGGCCAGGCTGAGCTGGTCGATCACGCGCGCCTTGCTGGCGGCGGTGGTCTTGAACCCCTCCACCGGCAGCCCGTCCCTGCGGAGCTGCTCGAGCAGTGGCTCGCCGATGCTGTTCTGCTCGGCGAGCACCACGCGCGGCCGCCAGCGCGCGCAGAGGGCATTCAGGCGCTGGGTCTGCAGGGCGTAGTCGATCTGGTTGAAGCGGTCGACCTCGACCACCGTTTGGCGCTCGGCGTCGAGCACCACCAGCACGGTGAAGTCCTGCCGCTTGGCCCAGTCCACGCCGATCACGAAGTGCCCCTCGTAGGGCTCGACCGCCACGGCGCGGGCGGCCTCGGCCACGCGGCGGAAGACCGAGCCGCCGTCGTCGAGGAAGGCCGCCTCGTACTCCTGGCGGAAGATCCGTTCGGGCAGCTCGCGGCGGGCGGCCTCCACCTCGCTGGGGCGGATCAGCGGGTTGGTGGCGGTGGGGAACCAGAACGACTGGATCTCGGGGTCGAGCCCGTCCTGCCCGCGCTGCCAGATCTGCCAGAACCAGTCGCGGCCGCGCGGCGTGCTGATGATCAGCGCCCGGCCGAGACGGTCGGAGAGCGTCGGCCGGAGCGCCTCGGCCCATACCGTGCCCGCATCGGGGATGAAGGCGGCCTCATCGACGACGAGGAAGTCGAGCCCGGCGCCGCGCAGGTGGTCAGGGTTGTCGGCCGAGCGGAAGGTGATCTCGGCGCCGTTGTCGAGCACGATGCGGCGGTCGCTCTGCACCACGCGGCCGGGGAAGGGCCGCGGGAGACAGCGCCTCAGCCCGCGCCAGTGCAGGTCGGCCAGGCGGAAGGTGGGCGCCACGTACCAGACCTGGGCGTCGCGGCCACCGACCGCCGCCACCGCCGGGCGCTCGACGACCTCGGCCAGGCCTGCCTGCTGCTCTGCGCCTACTGGTTCGAGAAGACCGTCGGCGGGCGGCTC